>JBDSDS010000052.1:0-3144 GCA_039920445.1 Chloroflexia bacterium | reverse complement strand
TATGAATCGAGAGGAACTAGAATGCATCACACAAATACCTGCCGAATGAGACGCACCCTCTTTACGGTGTCATTCTGAACGAAGTGAAGAATCACTACGTGAAAGTCAGTGCTGAGGGGACTGATTCTTCACTTCGTTCAGAATGACAAATCTAACTTTTATCTCGGTCTTTATAGAGTGAGGCTATTTCTGATATGACTTCTAATCAATTCATAATTCATAATTCCCGAAGGGGAAAGGGGAGTATACAATGAGTGACGCTATTGAGAAATACAACGAGTACGTAATCACAAGCTTCGTCAAAGCCATCCAGCCTATCGTTATCGAGAGGGCGCAGGGAGCGGTTGTGACAGGCAGTGATGGTCGAGATTACATAGACTGCTTTGCGGGCATAGCGGTGGTAAACGCAGGGCACTGCAATCCCGAAGTGATCGAAGCGGCGAAGGCGCAGATGGAGAAGCTAGTCCATTGCTGCTCGTACGTCTATTACAACCAGCCTGTGGCTGACCTCGCGGAGAAGATGGCCCAGATTACGCCTGGCCGCCTGAAAAAGAGCTTCTTCGCCAACAGTGGGGCAGAGGCAATAGAGGGCGCTATGAAAGTAGCCCGGCTTTACACGGGCAAAACTGAGGTAGTAGCCCTCACGATGAGTTTTCACGGTAGGACATGGGGTGCGCTCAGCGTAACGGGGAACTCAGGGCGTAAGAAGCGCGGAGGACCATACGCCACCGGAGTCTCTTTCGCACCCGCGCCCTACACCTTCCGCTCAGACTCGCGTGACCCTGAACAAGTGGTTGAGCAGTGCGTTCATGCGCTGGAAGATGTACTAAAGTTTCACACGTCGGGCGACGTCGGCGCCTTCATCGCCGAGCCGCTACTGGGCGAAGGAGGCATAATCATTCCGCCTCTCAGCTACTTCAAAACGGTAAAGGAAGTGCTTGACAGGCACGGTATCTTGTTCATAGCCGACGAAGTTCAGACCGGGTTTGGGCGCACCGGTGCTATGTTCGCGCTTGAGCACTATGGTGTCGAGCCGGATATCAGCGTGACCGCCAAGGGCATCGCTAACGGCTTCCCCCTCGGCGCATTCACCACGACTGACGAAATCGCCGCAGCCTTCCAACCAGGCGACCACCTCTCCACTTTTGGTGGCAACCCTGTGTCATGCGCGGCAGCCCTTGCCAATATCAACTTCATAGAACGAGAGAACCTGCCCTCCAAAGCCAGGGAGGATGGCGACTATATCATCCCTAAACTCCGGTTGTTACAAAAGCGGTTTCCAGTCATCGGAGAGGTGAGAGGGCTTGGCCTCATGATAGGCATCGAGTTGGTTGCCGAGGACGGTATCACCCCTGCCGCAGCCAGAGCCGAGGCCGTGAGAGAGTTCTGCTTGAAGCATGGCGTGTTGGTTGGCGTTGGGGGCGTATATGGCAACGTGGTGCGTATCCAGCCGCCCCTCGTAATCACACGTGACCAGATCGACTGCGCGCTTGAGGTCTTGGAGCGCGCCCTGGGCGAGGGTTCGCCGGACCGCCAATCAAGTATGGAGCCTGCGGCAGCCCGCGCCTAGTTAGGGCTGCATTCACTAAGGTGCTCAAAGGGAGGCAACTATGATCGACTTAACTCAACAACAGCATGTTATTCCAATAGATGACTTGGAGTCGTTCTACGACGAACCGGGCGAGCGCGGCTGGATCATGGAGGGCTTCAAGCACGGCTTCAGCCTCACCTCAATCATTGTGACCGAGACTGCACCGCAGGGTGGGCCTCCTCTGCATACCCACCACACCGAGGAAGTGCATGTCCTTCCTGAATGCCGTATGGCTTATATCTTAGGCGAAAGCACATTCGAGGTCACCGGACCCTGTATCGTGAATATCCCGCCTGAAGTCCCGCACACTTTCCTCAACATAGGAGATAAGCCCGTGAGAATTGTCTGCTTCTGGCCCGCTAACGACTTTTGGAACAACTACGTCGAGGTTGGGGCTAATCCCTTACTGAAAGGCATCGGTGCGGAAGAGGCCTAGTCTAGCAAAAGGTGTCGTAGTCTCACAGGTATCCAAAAGAGCCGTTCCGTAAGATGGAATGGCTCTTTTCGTATGTAGTTTGCCCGTCACTACATCTACGGGGTGGGTTTGGGCGTTGGCGTGCGCGTGGTAGTGCGGGTGGGGGTGGGTGTAGTTATTGTTGCCTGGACCACAGTGCCTGGAGGTATGATGATGGTGGCGGTAGGCGAGGGTGTGGGGCAGTTGGTACAGCGTGTGGGTGAAGCTGTGACGGTTTGCATGGCCGTGGGGCTGCCTGCGACCACGGTTGCGACTACGGTAATCGTGCCTATGGGCGCGGGAGCGGTCGGCGTGCGTGCCACATCGCCGGGGCAAAGGCCGGAGTTACGATAGCGCCACTCGAACGCGTGCTGACCGATGTTTGCCATCTCCACCTGGAAAGCCTGGTCGTTGGTCGGCACATAAGTAAGCGCGCGCCGTTCGTAAGCCTGAATCATCACGTCGGTTACCTGGCCTCGGATCGTAGCCTTGGCCCAGTACGCCTCGCTGATCGGGAAGCCCGATGCGAAGAACCAGGGTTGGATAAGCTGCTGGTTCACCACTCGATGCCCATCGGCATGCGTCGGCCCGCTCGAATTGAGGAAGTCCCAGAATATGCGAGGGATGTTGTGCTTGGTCTCATTTATGAACTGCACCACCTCCGTGCCCGCCATGCTCCCCTTCGATGGGTCGTTGCCTGTGACGCCGTTGCGGTCGATAGTCTCGGTGACGCGCTGTCCGACGCGGTTCTGAGCAGGGTTGTTGCCTGCCTGTGTGTTCGACACCTTCTGGAACCCGAAGTAAGTAGGCGCGAGCCTATCGCCGAAGTCGCCCGACATTGGGATGCAGGCGGGGCGATACCTTATGAAGTCCTTCTCGCCAACCTGGATGAAGCCTGAGATCAATTCAACCGTGAGCAGGCCGTTGGTGACGAAGAATGGGTCGCTTTGGTTGCCACCGGGGTTGTTCAACTCCATGCGGCTTTTATCGAAGTACTGGACGAGACGCTGCCTGGCGCCGCGCGGGTCCTCGTTGTACTGCTCGCTGAGGCCGATAGTGTTAGGGTCTGGACCCCAGAAGTAAGTGCGTTTTGCCTGGG
>JBDSDS010000051.1:0-7055 GCA_039920445.1 Chloroflexia bacterium | reverse complement strand
GACCGGCGACGAAGAGTGCCAAGTTGGTACAACAGCCCAGGCAGCATAGGTAGCAGTGGCACAACACGGCGTGCGAGTATGGCCCCGAACGTCAGCACCAGGAGAGTCTCAGCAATAGGGAACCGCTGCTGGCCCAGAGTTTTCGGCAGCCAGAAGAAGGGGATGCTGAACGCCACTGCCGCCAGCGCGGTAGAAGGCTTGAGAAAGGCCAGCAGACTCCAAAGCGCCAAGCACAGGAGCATTAGCGGCAGGCTGCTCGATGCATAATAGAAACCGACCAGCATCGCCATACCAACCACCACCGCGCCGTTGCGTGCCGTCTCGCGCGCTGTCTCTGAGTATCTCCCCTTCGGCCTATCTAATGCAGCCCCCGCCCACCTTCCGAGGGAAGACGCGCCGAACCCGGCAGACACGACCGAAGCCATGCTAAAAAGCAAATAAAGGAGTGGGAAGCCGAGCGCGTTCCAAAGCGGCTTCTCGATAGTTGGGCGGGTAGCAGCCTGCGTGCCCTCAGCCGGGAAGCGAGTAGAGTATTCCTTCAGGGCGTTGTAAGCGGGACGCGGGGTGAAGTCCGGGCGCACAATGGCGAAGTGGTTGGCGGGCTGCTCCGGGTGCGGGTCAGGCTCGCGGAAGTACCAGACCATCATCACCCCCATCCAGGGCCACTCTCTCTGCGCTCGCTCGTAGCCCTCTACTTCCCAACGCGCCTGGGTCTGCTCGTCAACGCTCTTGCCCCAGATGTTTGTGCCGCATGGTGGGTCTCGGTCGGGCCTCTGGCAATCTTCCTCCCAGCCGGGCGGCAAACTCATCCAGGCGTATTCGCTGATCCAGATAGGGGTCTCAGTATCGCCAAATTGCTCCATCACATGGCGAAGCAGCACCGGCCTGGAGAAATTGAGGCGCTTGAGGTCGGTGCGCCGCTCGGTCGGAGGCTGGCCGAGGCCATAAAGCATGGTGGAGAGGATGTCGAAGTAGGGAGCCGCCCCCTCGCGGTACATCCCCTCCAGGAAAAGCAGATCGTTGAGGTTGGCGACCGAGTTCTCCGCCGTGGGAGCAAGCGCGGCGCTCAGGATCACCGCCTCAGGGTTGGCTTTCTTAGCCCGTGTATAGGCTTCCTTGAGCAGGGCCGTATACTCTTTCGGGCTGACCGGGTGCCCACCCCACTCGCCGTAGAGGTTCGGCTCGTTCCAAATCTGGAAGTACTTTATCTTGCCCTTGTAGCGGCTGACCACCGCCTCTACGAAATCGCCGTAGTCCTCATTGCGCGCGGGGGGGCCTTTGTGGAACTGTGCGACGTCATCGCCCAGTATGCGCGCCCAGAGAGGCGGGCTGTCGAGGCGGGCGATAATCTGAAGGCCGTGGCTCACGCAAGCATCGACGAGGCGGTCGTACTTGGCCCAGGCATCGACCGGGGCGCCGGGGTTGCGGGTATCGAGGAAGTCTCCCTTGCCGCTGATCTCGATGTCGTTCCACGAGAAGCCCTGACGCACCCACCTGAAGCCCCCTTCCTCGATCATCTCCACGCTTTGCTCAAGTTTGTCGGGATCGACTTCCTTCTCAAAGAAAGTGTTGATGCCAAGCGGGTTCACGTCAGTATGATTTACCTGTGGACTACCCGGTGGAAGGGAGAGGGGTCCCCAGGCGATGCCACCGTTCGCGTACTGGTCGGCGAACGATACGAGAGTGAGACCTCCCAGGGAAGACGCGAAGAGTAGAAGGGCGACAAGTGTGCGCGCCACCGGGCACCCCCTGGGTGTCGCGGCTATGTCAGTTATTATGGAGAAGACGCGCTCTCTCACCGCCCGCCAGATGCGGCTCTCGATGCGCGGTTGCCGAGGCGCAGCGCCCACGCAAGCGCCCCGGAAGCTGCGAACAGGAAAAAGGTGAGAAGGCCAAAGAGGAGGTAGGAGCGATGGGACTCCACTGTGATTGCGGCAATCCCCGGCAAGTCGATACGCTGGGTCATGGGAGCGAATACACGTCCACCCATTGCCTGGTCTCCCTGTTCGAAGGGGTCGGCAGCTACGCGTATCTGCAAGGTATGCTGCCCCACTCGTAGCTGATCGCCCAGGCTGCGCGCAACCGTAACTTCCACAGGTCCACCGCCCGGTGTGGCTTCTAAATAAGCATCACCGGCGCTATCACGCGGCAATGTGCTGTCCACCTTGTCGGAGCTGCTATCAATCGAAACATAGTACCTCGCGGGAATAACCGTGACATCGGTAAACGCACCGGTGGAGGTTATCGGCACGAGCGTCACCTTGACATCTGTGCCGGTGAAGGGAACTTCGAGTGCATCCCCTCGCGCGCTAGGCGCGATGGCGACTCCGCCTGGGGCATCAGGTTGCATATAAAGACGCCAGGCAGGTCCAGCATAAATCGCCGTCGAGATTGGGCCCCACACTCCAGGCCGGGCCGGACCTTTTTCCTCCCTGGTAGCTTGTTGAACTGCTCGGTAAGCCGCGCCTGCGGCAAAGTCAAAGTTGACCAGACCGAAATAGTATTCGCTCGCGCTGTTTGGGATATCGCCTACCTGGCGCATGTACCAGATCGTGAACACGCCTGCCCAGGGCCAGTTGTCGCGGGCATATCGTATGCCACGCACGGTGTACTCGGCCTGCTCCTGCGGCGTCACACGCCCCCAGAAGAGAAGTTCTTCCTCCATATTGGGAGGGGAAGCATTCCAACCATATTCATTGAACCAGACGGCTTTGCCCGCCTCGCCATTCTTGACCATCACCTCGCGCAACAACTCCACGCGGCGGAAGTTGAGTTTCTCGGGGGAGGGTGCCTCCTCAGGCGGGGACCCCTTTCCGTATGCGTTGGCCGACATTGCATCGAAGTAACGGCCCGCACCTGCATCATACATCTGCTGCAGATAGTCGAACTCGTTCATGTTGCCGTTATACTCTACGCGCTCGTTGGTGGTGGCGAGCGGCGCGGCCAGGATGATTATGTTAGGATCTGCTGCCTTGGCATGGGTATATGCAGTCTTCAACAACTCGACGTACTCGGCAACGTTGACGGGCCGTCCGGTGGCCCACTCTCCCTTGAGGTTCGGCTCGTTCCAGACCTGGATTGCGGCTATCCGCCCGTGATACCTCTTTACGAAAGTCTCAATAAAGGCCCCAAAGTCGTCCATATAGTCGGCAGAGGGCGGGGCCTTCGGCTCGCCTTCATTTTCGGGGTGCGACCACCGAGGTGCGCTGTCGATGCGAGCGATGATACGCAAGCCATGCTGCTCAGCCATATCCACTATGCCGTCGAACTTATCCCAGGCGTTCTGGTTGTTCTTGACATCCCAGTATTCACGGCCAGGAGCAGGGTCTACACGATACTCCAACTCCGCCCAGGGGAACTGCTGCTTAACCCACCCAACGCCCATCTCCTGTGCCATCTGGAGCGTTTTATCTTTCTTCCAGCGGTCAACCTCTTTGTGTAGGAAGGTGTTGACGCCGTAAGGCTGCACTTCGGCTAACAAGACAGGACTCGGCATGCGCGCAGCCTGAGCGGCAACAGAGTCCATGAAGGGAGCGAGGTATGCGCTCTCGACCACCAGCAGCAGCGAAACAAGCGCGAGAGCCAGCCTGAGAAAGAGTTTGCGGCGTGACGGAGAAAGCCCCATAGACAGGCTGCCCGTATTCAGACCGCTGCCGGTATATGCAGGCACAGAGCGGTCTATATTGCGGGGTAAAGGCTCGGTGGTTTTGCCGTTCGGCATCGTTGGAGCGCCCGGCGCGGCTACAGACGACGAAAAGGGCTGGGAGTCGCCGATCTGAGGGAGCGGGTTGGTGGTCGCTATAGACGCCCGATCCGGCAGTCCGGTCGCGGCCTCCGCTTTTATGGGCTGCCCACTGGCGGGAACAGTCTCTTTTGACAATGAAATGGCTCCTCTCATCTCAAGCCACAAGCGCCGTATCGCGGCCGGAAGCCATAAAGAGGAATAGCTCGCATTGATTGTTTGACCTTAAAGCACATTATACATACCTATCCGGTTACGGGCAAACCCTACTCACTTTCTTTGTGGTATAATACCCACTGCCCGCACGACGCTTTGCCCGGTGAGTTATCCACATAGGTAAAACGCGCAAATTGGGCCTGGGTTCTATAAGCGCCGAACGTCCTCGCCTGACATTTAGATTTACAGAACTGCAACGGACCGGTAATAAACGTGCAAGCACATTCTTACGAAACCGCTTCCCTCCCCGAGGAAGAGAACGACATGCCTGAAACCACAGGCAACCGACAAAAGATCAAGTCTCCGATCACCAAGCCGAACAGCATGGTAACTCGCTCCCTGGTGGCCCTGCCTGCAAGGGCGCAAGAGCGCGCGCTGCGTGCCCGCCGCCTAAGGTTGGCATTAATCAGCGGGCGCGTCGTGTTGGACGGTCTGCTGTTGGTTTCGGCATTCGTGATGGCATACTGGCTGCGGTACGGCCTGGAGTTTGGCCGGGACGTTATTTCTGCCGAATCGTTCCAGCCGTTATCAGCTTTTTACCCCTATATCGCTGCTTTCGTGCCCATTACGCTTATCACATTCTACTCGCGGGGGCTTTATGCGCTTCCTAGAGGCGCGTCCCTGTTCGACCATGTGCGTATCACCATGAGCGCATCGTTAGTCGGCGTGGCTGCGCTCACTATTGGCGCATTGCTCCTGACCCCTATCCTGCCCAGCCGCCTTTTGTTCGTCTTCTTATGGGTCTGCACGGTCGTCATCTTTAGCATCGAGCGATTCGCCTACAGGCACGCACGCATGTGGCTGTGGCGGCGGGGCGTCAACATCAGGCGAGTACTGGTTGTCGGCGCGGGCATCGCGGGACAGCGCATTATGAAAGACATTGTAGAGCGCCCGCAGTTAGGTTATAAGCTTCAGGGATATGTAGCAGAGAACGGGGATACGCCCGCAAGCCCCGCTTGGCGTGTGCCGGTCAAGGTACGTAACGGCTTCGGCCCCCAACGACTCGGCGGCCTCAAGGACGTGCAACGTGTCATCGGCCTGCAAGACCTACACGAAGTAATTGTGGCCCTCCCTGCAACACATCACGCGCAAATACTTGGCATCAAAGATAGCTGCCGCGAGTTCGGGGTCGATTTTAATCTGGTGCCCGACCTGTTTGAAATGCGGTTCAATGAAGTGCGTATCGACGCGGTAAACGGCGTCCCTCTTATAGGGGTGAAGGACCTTGCTCTCCAGGGCTTCAACCTCTTTATCAAGAGAGTACTAGATGTACTGCTGGCGATTGGTGCAGTCATCGTGGTCGCGATCCCCATGCTCTTGGTGGCCGCAGCCATAAAGATGAGCTCGCCCGGCCCCATGCTATTCAGGCAGAGACGGGTCGGCAAGGGCGGCAAAGAGTTCGTATGCTTCAAGTTTCGCTCGATGGGAGAAGACGCCGAGGAGCGCCTGCAAGAACTGTTAGATCGTAACGAGGCCGACGGCCCCCTCTTCAAGATGCGGGAAGACCCACGCCTCACCAGAGTCGGCAAGTGGCTCAGGCGCACGTCAATTGACGAATTGCCCCAGATATTCAATATTCTACGCGGCGAGATGAGCTGGGTCGGCCCCCGCCCGCCTACGCCTGACGAGGTCGCCCGGTACAGCGACTGGCACCACAAGCGCCTCGATGTGACCCCCGGTCTTACAGGTCTTTGGCAGGTAAGCGGACGCTCCGACCTATCCTTCGACGAGATGGTAAAGCTCGACCTCTACTACGCCGAGAACTGGTCCCTCACTGTCGATACCATGATCATCCTGAGGACGGTGCCCGCGGTGTTGAGGCGCAAAGGGGCGTATTAGGGCCTCCTGTCATAGAGCAGCACTTTAGACAGTTTTCTCTTCTTCAGCTCTGTGGGACCTGACCGTATTTCGTAGCGAGTTTCTTCACCGTGGTTGAGTTGCGTATTGTCGCGGGCATAGCGAGCGTCTTTTCAAGAAGCCCCCCAGAAAACGCAGACTCACTCATCTTTTTACGACACAGCCAGTAGACTTCGCGTCCATAGATGTGAAAATCGTCCACCGGACTGCGATACCCCATAAGCTTTTGCTGCCTTCCCTCACTCGGTAAAGCTGACAGAAAGACTACATACAGCGAAACGCCTTCTGCGGCGAGTTCCTCTGCAGGGAAAGGTTGGTAGTTCGCAATCTCCATGATCTCAGGCGCTGATCTTATGAACGTCGCTACCTCGTATCCAAGCGACTCTTTTAGGTGATTCGCAATTCTTTTCTCCAACCCCTCCGTATTCTCAACAAGCGAGTCGAAGATGACGTTTCCGCTGGCGATGAAGGTCTCAACGCTTGAAAACCCGAGCGCCTCAAAGAGATTGCGTAGATCCACCATCTTGACGGTATGCCCGCCTACATTGATAGCGCGGAGAAGGGCTATGCACCGTTGCGTCATGGTCGATTTTGGCCCCACAAATCTACTCTTGTCTGGGCGTGATAGGGTCGGGGTTGATATAAATTGACCCATCTTCGATTTTCAGAGCATACTTACCGGAATTGCCCGTGGCAGGCAAGGATATCGCTTCCCCTGTTGTGACATCGAAATGGGAGCCATGCAGAGGGCACTCAAGTACCCAGCCACGTATATCCTCGTAGAAGTCGCCGTCACACAGCGAGGCTTCGGCGTGGGTGCATGTATCGCCGATGGCGTAAAACTCACCCCCGGCATTACAGATCGCTATGTACTCCCCCTCAACACTTACCTGAGTTACCGTTTCAGGTGGGATCTCTTCTACACTTGCTACCCGCACCCAACGGGCGCAACTCGATTCTTCACTAGACTGGTCATATTCCATATAGACCTTTCAACTGCAAGTGGCGTTCCACCCTTCACGTAAATTACGAATTACAAGCTATCCTAAGTTCGACTTTGTACAAAATGAAAGGAGATGATAACGGGTAAAGGGACTCGCACCCTCTTTGTTGTAAGATAGAAGTCTACCACAACACCATCTGAAAACAAGGAGGCTCACGATGTCCCTCGATGTCCCTACCCAACCCGATTATACAGGTGCTACTCCATTTCCGGCCAGCCTTTACGCGTCCGACTTGG
>JBDSDS010000050.1:0-4239 GCA_039920445.1 Chloroflexia bacterium | reverse complement strand
ATGGAGCGTTCCGCCGAACCGCCGGAAGTCAAGGTTGCCCTCCGGTGTGCGGTTGAACATCACGCCCATGCGGTCGAGCAAAAAGACGATGCCCGGCCCTCGCTCGCACATATCCTTGACCGGGGTCTGGTTCGCCAGAAAGTCGCCGCCCTAGATCGTGTCGTCGAAGTGGATCTCCGCCGAGTCGCCTTCCCCTTTGGTATTGACCGCCGCGTTGATGCCGCCCTGCGCGCATACCGAGTGGGAGCGCCGCACAGGCACGATGGAAAATAGGTCTACGTCCAATCCAAGCTCGGCTATCTTTATACTGGCAGCCAGGCCCGCCAACCCCCCGCCCACGACGATTACTTTAGGGCTTGCCATGAATTACTCCTTCTGCGAGACACGATTACCAGCTAAGCCCCCCCGCCTCCATCACGAACGCGATAGCGATAGCGATACCGACCCCGCTGACGATGAGAGATATAGCAGTTGTAATCACCTGAGAGATACGCTGAGACCGCTGGCCTATCGTTATGCCCCACGTTATGAGGAAAGTCCAGATGCCGTTTCCGAGGTGGAAGCCTGTGGCGACAACACCCAGGATGTAAAAGATGAACACAGGTATATAGGACATAGTTGCTGCCACCGTACCTGTCTCGGCGTGTGTGCTCCAGAATGATGTTAATCGAAACTGCCAGATGTGGTAAAGGAGGAACAGCAGCACCATCACGCCTGTCGCCCGCTGCCACATGAACAGGTTATTGCGCGAGTAGTTATACGACATCGTGTTGTTGCGTGCGTAGGAAGCGATATAGAGGCCGTACAGCGCGTGGAAGAGGAGCGGCAAGAAGACTACTGCTATCTCCAGTAGCTCTATGTAACGTATGCCGCGCGCTTCTTCGGCCATCGTATCGTAGGCTCCGGCCCCATAGAAGATCGCCCCGTTCTCAAAGAAATGAAAGAGGACAAACCCCCCTATCGGCACAATGCCGGTCAGCGAGTGGAGGCGGCGGAGCATGAAATGGTTGCGCTGAATCCAGTTCGGCCTGGCAGCCGGGCCGGTCGCGGGCGACGGCTTAGGGGGTGGCGCCGTTACAGTTGCCAATTATCTACCTCCTTGTGCGATTGCGACATCTTCGTCGCCTAGAGGTGAGGGTATGTTATACCTATTATTGTACTTCAAAGGCCCCAGGTTTGAAAGTTCCGGCACGATGCTGGAAGCACACTTTCGCGTTCTGTGATCGACCCTTAATTCTCGTTTTCAACCTCGTTGATGTACTGAGCTGCCTGCTTTGCCCAGGCTGACTCCGGCGCGAGGGAGATAACAGACCTCCACTCTTCCACCGCCTCGTCAACTCTAGGCGGATTGAGTTTACTGAGTGCAAGGCCGAGCAGCAGGTGTATCTCGGCGCTGTTGGGTGAAAGTGAAGCGGCCTGTTGGAGCGTCGGCACAGCCTGATCAAACTTCTGCTGGAATATGTACGTACCGGCCAGTTTTAGTAGGCTTTGCACGTTACGCGGGTCAATCTGTACCGCCCGCTCGTAGTTCACCTGCGCCTGCGGCCACTGCCCGGCAGCATAATATAGCGCAGCCAACTCTATTGTGCATTGCAGGTTGTTTGGGTCCCCGCCCAGGCAGTTTTGAAGCTCTGCCAGACGCGCTTGCTGTGTATCGGGGGTGGCCTCAACAACTGCGGTGGGGACCCCCGCCTGCTGTACAGGCATGCCTTTGCCGCGGACGTTATCGTAAATCTGGCTCAGGACCATCACCAGCAAAACCCACGCCATCCCGTACACTACAATTTTCTTACCGAGTGGATTCATCTAGCGTGCCTACGGGATTTATCTGGTAAAGCGGCCAGGGACACCCTCATGCCTCCAGCCGGGCCTTTAGTCGAGCCATATCACCCTCCAGCAAGTTCCCCATGATCGCACCCAGGAAGATCGAGGGCACTTTTGGCACGTCAAGATTGATAGCAACACGAGTGCGTGCCTGCCCGCCAGATTCTAGGCTGAGGCGAAGCGAAACTACGGCCTGAGGGTCGCCGTCGATTGCGAAAGCGACAGTGTGTGGTGGATCGAGCCTGTGTAACCGCAAATTGATAACGCTTTGCTTGCCGAGCAGGGTAGCCTCCGCCCGCCAGACCTGTCCCTCCTGAGGCGCGCCGTCCGGCCCTGAAACTATCTTCGTGATAGAGGTGATGAAAGTCGGCGCATTGCGAGGGTCCGAGACATACTTGAACACCGATTGGACCGGGGCATCAATTATGGTCTGCTTGTTAATATCACCCAATTACTTCCCCTTCGGGAATTACGAATTACAAATTACGAATTACAGGGAAGTGTTCAATTCGTAATTCGTAATTCGTAATTACTTTTACGCATCGCGTTTCGTCTTCCCTCGCGTGTCGCCTTTCCCCTGCATGTTATACAACTCTATTAATTCTAACGTTGATGTGGCGTCCTCGGGATTGCGGTCCGGGCGCTCTTTGAGTATGCGTGGGAATCGGAGGGCATAGCCAGGCCCATTGTCTGTTCTGCCCGCCGGGTGCATCTGTGAGCGGGTTACCTCGTCGGCTTGAAGCTCGATTACAAGGCGGGGCACAACCCACAGGTCAGGCGAAATTATAGTGACGACGCGCGGGTCCGAGTGGGCGATTATATCAGGCTCAAGGCGCGAGCAGAGGTCACGCCAACCCTCATCAGAGAGACCGCTAGCCACTCGCGTCACGGTCGGGAAGGTGTCGGTAGCCTTGTCATAGGCAGATACGAGGAGCGAGCCGATACCCCAGGCAGCGCGGCGCCCTTTGCCGTAATAGTAGCCTACAATCACGCAATCAACCGTGTCGCGAAGTTCGGTATTGTATGACCTCTTTAATTTGATCCAGTTGAAGCCCCGCTTGCCCGCGTCATAGGTCCCATCGAGCCGCTTGGCGACGATCCCTTCCAGCCCATCCAGGAGGCTGTCTTCGTAAAAGGTAACTATCTCGTCCGGGTCTTCGGTGTATATCACGCTCGAAGGCTGTATGCCTCCTAATCCAACCTGCGGCTTTATAGCTGCTTCGAGGACAGCGCGTCTTTCGGTATAAGGCGCTCGCGTCAAGTCATTGCCGTCGTGGAGAAGCACATCGAACGCCATCAGCCTGAGTGGCAATGTCGCGCTCATCGCCTCGATGTCATGCACCCGCCGCCTCTGCGACGTCACCTGAAAGGGGTAGTAGACGCCTGTCTGCGGGTCATACGCCAGGGCTTCCCCTTCTATTATCGCTTCTCGCGCCGCGATTTGGTCATGCACCGACTTGACTACGTCCGGGAACATACCGCTGAGGTCTTCCAAACCACGGGAGAAGATCGATACTTCATCACCATCTTTATGTATTTGCATCCTGAAACCGTCAAACTTAGGCTCTACTGCACACTTGCCAAGGCGCGTAAGAATGTCTTCTGCGTTGTTGGCACGTTCCGCCAGGGCCATCCGCACCGGATTGCCGACTTTTACATGTATGGTCTCTAACCCCTCTACTCCTGAGGCATAAAGCGTGCTTGCCACAAGGCCGAGGTCAGTGGTGAGATTGTATGCCCGCTCGATTGGGGGGCGCAGCGATTTGTCTCCCGTTCTTGCAAAGGAAAGCGCATCCATCAGGGTCGGGTCGCCGATCCCTACACGCAACCGCCCGACGACAATGCGCGCCACGTGCTTTACCTCCAGAGGAGATAATTGCGACAAGAGGGACGCAAGCAGACTTACCTTAGCCTCCTGGCTTCCCGAGCCTACCGCCTGCGTTATGCACATCAGATGGTCGTATACCGCCTTCAGGGGGAGGCCAGCATCTTGCGATATAGCTGCTTTGCCTGATCGTTGGGCGAACTCCTGAGCGACAAGTCCAGCGTCACCCAGGGCTTTGAAACGTACCTGTACCTCATCATTAGCAGCGCCGAACGCCTGCGCCACTGCCCGGAATATGAGCATCTCGCTCATGCCGAACTCTTTCTGTATGAAGTCGGGGAGAAGGCGACCCTGAGAAAGGTAGACTAGCTCTCGCACCTCGACGTCATCGGCCTGTCGAAGCATATCAGCCAGCACTCCTATCATAAGGGTGCGGCCCGTTACCGGCTCGAGCGCTTCCAGGGTTGATGCAAGGGCGCTAAAAGGCAGGGACATGTGGACTTTGTGGCTCCTTTTGGGCAGGTTATTCGCGGCGGGCGGGCAGATAAATACTCCATACCACGATTATAAACTCGGTATAACGCATTGGC
>JBDSDS010000049.1:0-5799 GCA_039920445.1 Chloroflexia bacterium | reverse complement strand
TCGTCAAGGGCTTGAAAATATCCGACTTTGCTCGTGGTAAGCTCGAAATTACCACAATTGAGCTAATGGCCGAGCGCGACGATGTACGGGATCTGCTTTAGATATCCCTCGTGCCGCGTCGGGCGCGTGGGCGGTTGACAGGAGTAATTAATGAAGATTGGGGTTCCTAAAGAGATCATCGCAAACGAGACCCGTGTGGCATTAGTGCCTGACCATGTAGCTCAATTAAAGAAGAAGGGAATAGAAATCCTTGTGGAGGCCGGCGCCGGATTAACTTCATCCTTCCTTGACGAGGCCTATGAGAAGGCTGGAGCAACCAGCGTCGCCGACCCGGCAACTCTGTTCGCCCAGAGCGATGTAGTTTGCAAGGTACAGCGTCCATTGCGTAATAAGGCGGTCGGCAAGCATGAGATAGAGATGCTGCACCCCGGCTCGGTGCTGATCACCTTCTTTCAACCGCTGGTCAATCACGATCTGGTAAAGATGCTTGTAGACGCGCAAGTAACCAGCTTCAGCATGGACGCGATACCGAGGACAACACGCGCCCAGAGTATGGACGCGCTCTCTTCGATGAGCACAGTGGCGGGGTACAAGGCGGTGTTGATAGGCGCGAACGCGATGGGCAAGTTCTTCCCCATGTTTATGACCGCCGCAGGCACGGTGCCTCCCGCGAAGGTGCTTGTGCTTGGGGCGGGCGTCGCGGGTCTGCAAGCTATCGCTACGGCCCGAAGGCTAGGTGCGGTCGTGGAAGCCTTTGACGTGCGACCTGCCGTAAAAGAGCAGGTACAAAGTCTTGGCGCGAAGTTCATCGAGCTGGAGCTGGAGGAGTCGACGGAGACGCAAGGCGGCTATGCCACTCAGTTATCGGAAGAGGCACATAAACGTGAGGTAGAACTGATACATAAGCATGTACGCGACTCGGATGTGGTGATTACTACCGCGCTCATACCGGGCAAGTCCGCTCCGGTCCTTATTACAGAGGAGATGGTGCGCGATATGAAACCCGGCTCGGTCATAGTTGATCTTGCCTCAGAGAACGGCGGTAACTGTGAATTGACCGAGGCAGGCTGCGACTTCTTCCGGCATAATGTCCGCATCGTCGGACCACTCAATGTACCAAGCTTGATGCCTGTACACGCCAGCCAGCTTTACTCAAAGAACATCCTTAACTTCCTGGGACTGATTACCGGCAAGGAAGGTGAACTGAACTTGAACTTCGAGGACGATATAGTGGCAGGGACGTGCATTACCCATGAGGGCAAGATAATGATTCCTCAGGTGAAAGCCGCCCTGGAAGCTACTTTGGAAGGGAGTCTTACTTAGATGGATCATTTTGCTCTGGACGCTGTGCTTGGGGCGCTGGCTCAAGCCGAGCCTGTAGAAAGTGGCGAGACGATCTCACTTCTAGCTATCATTATCGTGTTTGTGTTGTCGGTCTTTCTGGGCCTGGAGGTAATATCCAAGGTCCCAGCTGCACTGCACACCCCGTTGATGTCCGGCACGAACGCAATCCACGGGATCGTGCTGGTGGGCGCGATGATAGTCGCCGGGGCATACGACGCGACTGTGGCTACCATACTGGGATTTATCGCCGTGGTATTCGCTGCGGGCAATGTAGTCGGCGGTTTCGTGGTGACTGACAGGATGCTGCAAATGTTCAAGAAGAAACCGCAGCCGGGAGGGAAGCGCTAAAGGTATGGGTGGTCTCAACATTCCAAACATCATTATTGAGGTGGCCTACCTGTTGGCGGCCGTTTGTTTCATAATTGGGCTTAAGCGCCTTAGTTCGCCCGCTCTGGCACGCTCTGGCAATCAGATAGCGGCCTTTGGTATGTTAGTGGCAGTGGTGGCGACGCTGTTTGCACGCCCTGTCGTCAACCCGTGGTACATTCTGGTCGGCTCGGTAATTGGCGGTGGCATTGGGTTCTATCTGGCCCGCTCGGTACAGATGACAGCGATGCCTCAGATGGTGGCGCTGTTCAACGGGATGGGTGGGGGCGCGGCGGCTCTCACCTCTATTTCTGAATATCTCAAGATGGCCTCGGCGGGCAGCACCCTCGCTACCGACTTCTCCCTTGCGACCATGCTGGGTGTGGTGATAGGCTCGATCAGCTTCTCAGGCAGCATACTCGCGCTTGGCAAGCTCCAGGGCTTCATTAGCTCGGCACCCATTACATATAGGGGCCAGCAGGTAGTGAACGGCTTGATTTTCGCGCTAATTGCCCTCCTGGGAGTCTATCTGGTCGGGTTTGATCCCCAGAACACGCTTGTGCTGTGGGTGGCTGCCGCCCTGGCCCTTGTGCTGGGCGTGGCAATGGTGCTGCCTATCGGTGGAGCCGATATGCCGGTTGTTATCTCCTTACTTAACTCTTTTACTGGCCTGGCCGCCGCGTTTACAGGCTTCGTGCTGCGTAGCACTGTGCTTGTTATTAGTGGTGCGCTAGTGGGAGCTTCCGGTACGCTTCTGACGCAACTGATGGGCAAGGCGATGAATCGTCCACTCACGAACGTGCTGTTTGGCGCGTTCGGTTCGGCAGGCGACGCGGTTGCCGCCACGACGGATGCTTCGGGTCGATCAATTAGAGAGGTTGGTCTGGAAGATGCCGCAACCTTGCTGGCGTATGCTAATCAGGTGGTGATCGTGCCGGGATATGGTATGGCTGTGGCTCGCGCGCAGAACTCCGTGCAGGAGCTTGCCAAGATACTTGAGCAAAGGGGTGTGGAAGTCAAATACGCGATCCACCCGGTAGCGGGCCGTATGCCCGGCCATATGAACGTTCTGCTGGCTGAAGCGGACGTCCCTTATAACCAGCTTTTCGAAATGGACGACATCAATCCTGAGTTCGGTAGGACGGACGTTGTGCTGGTTATAGGGGCCAATGATGTAGTTAACCCGGCGGCTCGACATGACAAGCAAAGCCCAATCTACGGTATGCCGATCCTCGATGTGGATAAAGCTGCGAATGTTATCATAATGAAGCGCAGCATGCGGAGCGGTTTCGCGGGCATTGAAAATGAGCTATTCTATGAGCCGAAGACAAGTATGCTTTTCGGAGACGCTAAAGAGACGGCGGATGGCCTGGTAAGCGCGGTGAAGCAACTCTAGCCATTCTTCCAACATTAGCATCTGGGGCCGGCAATACCGGCCCTTTTCCATGAGACTTAGGCGCATATACTGTCAACACGGCATACCGCTTGCTTTCACCTGTTGTCGGCACGCTAAACAAAGAGAGACCAGGAGACTTTGATGACAAAGAGTAATAGCACGAAGGAGACGACATCCAAGAATGATAATAATGATACTGAGATAAAACTGTATGATTGCGCTGTTGTTGGAGGAGGACCGGCAGGCTTGTCTGCTGCGATTTATCTAGGCAGGATGAGGCGTAGTGTAATTGTCGTGGACGCAAGAGGAGGCAGATCGACGTGGCACCAGATCAATCGCAACTATCTGGGTTTCCTCGACGGTATCCATGCTACTGCGCTTCGGGAGATCGGAGAGAAGCAGGCGGAGCGTTATGGAGCCGCATTCCATGACGCCCTTGCTACTGGGGTCACTATGACTGGTGACGGGGCTGACAGGCGCTTCGTCATATCTACATCGACAGGCGACGTCACGGCGCGGTCGATAATACTGGCGAACGGCGTGAGCGACAAGTTCCCACAATTCGAGGGCAGCGAGGAGTGCATAGGCAAGTCAATGTTCTGGTGTATCATCTGTGATGGCTATGAAGCTGTAGACAAGCGCATTGTTGTGCTTGGTCATGGCGGCAGGGCGGCGGCGCTTGCGCTTGAGTTGCTCACATTTACGCCACATGTAACTCTTGTTTCCTGGGACAAAAAGCTAATAATAGATAAGGAAAAGCTAGGGAGATTACAGGAACATGGCGTGAAGGTCCACGACTCTACTTGCAGCATATACCAGTGCACTGGCGGCCAACTCAGCTTTGTAGAGCTTGACGATGGTACGAAATTGGAGCTTGATATGCTATTTGTAGCCCAGCGAATTGAGCCAAATAATAAATTAGCCAAACAGCTTAAGATACGGCTGGATGAACATGGTTTTGTGATTACCGATACGGAGCAAGTCACCAACGTCGAAGGGGTCTTCGCGGCAGGCGACCTTACGAAGCTAAATAACCATCAGGTGTCGAGCGCCGTGCATGAAGGAGGTATGGCTGCTGCGGCTGCCAATTATTATCTTTATGAGGAATGGCAGAAAGAGTAAATATACAGTTGGCTAAATAGACAAGTTATATTGCGCCTTTGGTTATTAGCCATTCCGTCCAGCTTAACATTGGTTGACGCGTACAAGCAACTTATGTTATAGTGAGCAGGTTATTTTTATCTTTATTGTAGAAGGGGAAGTCCCAATCCAAGGGGGCGCTACGGATTGATACCTGCCAAGAACCGAGAGCGTAAATGCAGCACTTGCAAACACTACCAGCCCTCGCCGCTGTGGCGAAAAGGGTGGTGCCGCAATCCGCTTCTCTATGACCGCAACACCAACCACCTAGTCGAAGCCGAGAGTCTCGCCTGCAACCGCACGTTCATCGACTATTGGGAGCCGAATGATGGACCTCCCGTAACCGCCGGACCCCAGGGACGCGGAACCAAGCCTCGGATCGCACCGTCGATTCCGATGGACACGAAGGACGCGCAGGGTCGCGCCGGTGTCGTGACAGGCAACACACCCGCAGTGGGCATGCCTGCTGTAAACCCACGCCAGCTTTACAGGCCGGCGCCGGGTCGTGGGCGGCCTCCCCTCTCTATTGTCACACCTGAGTTTGAGGACGAAGACAACGCGCTCGACCCATCGATAGAGACGAGACAGATCGAGCAGGTCGGCGATGAACGTCCGACAGCGAGCCAGCGCATCAGGAAAGCTCGTGCCCAACGGCGCTTCACTCTAATGGGCATGAGCGGCCCTAGCCTCTGGGTGCCCTTGGGCATCGTTGCGGCGCTTTTGCTGCTGGGTGGGTTTGCCGTATTTGCGAACAACCAGCGCACGCCCGTCGTGGTCAGCCCCACCGCTACGGTTACATCGCCTCCTCCTTCCCCGACCGGCTTTGGTGGGCCGACCCCCACCAGCCCTCTGGCTCCTACCGCCGGAGTAGTAGTGCCCTCAGACGTGATTGCTATTAACGGGTGGGTTCAGGTGGCCGGGGCTGCGACTGGACTAACTGTAAGAGCGGAGCCTTCGACTTCTGGCGCGAGGCTTGGCGTGATGCCCGAGGGGACCAAGGCTCACGTCATTGATGGCCCAGAAACGGCAAACGGCTTTACCTGGTGGAAAGTAGACAGGTTCAGCAAGACTAACCCGGAGCTGGAAGGCTGGGCCGCTGCTACCTTCCTGAAGCCAACTACAGCACCTTAGGCTGTTCAGCCCCGACCGAAACGCACAATTAAGAGGGAACGCCTGTTTTGAATTGGCGTTCCCTCTTTCGTTGCTTCCAGACTTGCGCCTAACCGCGTCTGAATTGCTTGGTAAATAAGAAGAAGCTGAGCGCCGCGAAGAGAATGCCCAGCCCAAATAGACCAAGCAGGTAATCTGTATGCGGCCATATTCCTCTCAACATTGTTGCTTGTAAGCCGAAAACTCCGTACGTGACGGGCAAGGCAAAAGATAAAGCGCGCACCGGCTCCCATAACGTCTCAAGACTCAGGAAAAAGCCTCCAAAGAAGACTGACATCAACAACACAAGCATCGCAAGCTGCACAGCCTGGCTCTCCGATTTGGAGACTGTCGAGATCAAAAAACCCAAGCCTATGGAGGCGAATATCACCAGAAATAGGGTG
>JBDSDS010000048.1:0-2788 GCA_039920445.1 Chloroflexia bacterium | reverse complement strand
GTAACCAAGATTTATTCAGTCGCAGGCATGTTGCCGTCGGGCAAGCCGCTCGTCACGCAAAGGCCGTTCCGCGCACCCCACCACACTGTCTCTCATGCAGGCCTCGTGGGCGGTGGACGCATACCCCGCCCCGGAGAGATCACCCTGGCCCATCGTGGCGTGCTCTTCCTCGACGAATTGCCCGAATACAGCGCCCAGGCCCTCGAAACGCTGCGCCAGCCATTAGAGGATAGGATCGTTACCATAACCAGAGCGGCAGGAACACTCTCCTTCCCCGCTAACTTCATGCTTGTTGCTGCCCAGAATCCATGTCCTTGCGGCTATTACGGCGACCCCGTGAAACAATGCACCTGCTCGAACTCCACCATCTCGCGCTATCAGAGGAAGATAAGCGGCCCCCTCCTAGACCGCATGGACATCCACATCGAGGTGCCCCGCGTCGACTACGAAAAGCTCTCCGACACCCGCCTGGGCGAGCCTTCCACCGCCATCCGAGCGAGAGTAGAAGCCGCCCGCAAACGCCAGCGTGACCGCTTCAAGGACGCCCAGGGCGTGCTCACCAACTCCGAGATGCGCCCAGCCGAAGTGAGAGAGTTCTGCGAGCTAGACGCGGCGGGCCAGTCCCTTATCAAAGCCGCCATGCGCCAGCTACACCTGAGCGCGAGAGCCTACCACCGCATATTGAAGCTGTCCCGTACGATAGCTGACCTTGCTGGGAGTGATAGAATAGAGGCAGCGCACCTGGCTGAGGCTGTGCAGTACAGGCCAAGACAAACGCAATAGAGAAAGTATTGTACGCCTACTCGGTACAACGGATTAGAATTGCCCTTTTAGAATGGAGGTTATAGCAATGAACGCAGAGCAGATCCTCGGTAATGTACACGAGATATCGGATCGGTTTGCCACAGAGAGGAATGCAAGGCAGAGGCGGCGTGAACTGCTCGGAGCCGACTTCGACCAACTCAGGGATGCAGGCTTTCTTCTGACAGCCGTCCCGGTTGAGCATGGTGGTATCTGGGAAAGCCCCGCACGCTCGGTGCGGCCCATCTGTGATATCCTACGAGTGCTTGCGCACGGCGATTCTTCAGTAGCGCTGGTTTCGTCCATGCACCCGGCGGTCCTTTACTCGATGGGCTGGCTGACGTTCGCCGAGGCTTCTGCGCCGTTCAAAGATGTTTGGAAAGAGCAGCGCCAGACAGCGTTCAAATCGGCTAGCGATGGCGCCTGGTGGGGTACTATTACGTCGGAACCGGGTAGTGGCGGAGACTTGACGAAGACCAAAGCGGCTGCTCGCCGCGGTTCGTCTGAGGGCGAACACCTACTCAGCGGGTTGAAGCACTTCGGAAGCGGCTCCGGTGTCACCTCCTTCATGGTTACGTCCGCTATTCCTGAAGGTGAGACTGAGCCCGACTGGTTCTACCTCGACATGCGTGGAGTTCCCTGGGACGGTTCACGAGGCGCAAAGCTAATAGCCGCGTGGGATGGTCATGGAATGACTGCCACTCAGAGCCACAGTTTCATGTTTGAAGATTTTCCTGCGGTTCGCACCGCATGGCATGGCAGCCTCCAGAAAATGATGAAGTTAGGGGGGTTTGTCCCATGCCTCTTTTCGGCGGTCATTGTTGGAATTGTAGAGACGGCTATCCTGACCGCTCATCAGCAGCTCGATAAGTGGCACACTTCGTTACGGCCCTACGAGCAGGTAGAGTGGGCGCGCGTCGAGATGGAAGGCTGGCTGATCCAGCAGGCTTATGAAGGGATGCTGCGTGCCGCGGAAGGGAAAGAAAATGCATCGTTCGAGGTACTTCAAGGCAAGACTGCGATAGCCGAGTTAGCTGAGACTACCCTTGCCAGGATTTGTAAGATAGTTGGAGGTGGAACCTACAACAGGTATTCACCTTTTGGCTTCTGGTGCGAAGACGTACGCGCTCTGGGATTCCTCCGACCTCCGTGGGGATTGGCTTATTCAGCGTTATTTGATCTATCGTGGTCCCGCACGAACAAACCATAACATCATGTATCTGATGGAGACTCCGCCGAGGTGCGAGACCACTGCGAGCTAGACGCAGCAGGACAGTCACTAATCAAAGCCGCCATGCGCCACAGGAGGGCGTGAAATCGTGAGAATAGATCGATTGGACTTGCTGACAAATGACCTGGCTGCGCAACGGAAGTTCTATGCGAGTGAGCTACCCTTGCCGATATTGGAGGCTTCAGGGGCTGTACTCTCCCTCCAGGCAGGCAGGTCTCTACTTACTTTTCGCCAGGCGCCGGAAGATTGGAACGGCTTTTATCACTTTGCGTTCAATATCCCGGAAGACCAATTCCAGGAAGCGAAAGAATGGCTGTCCAGGCGGGTTATGCCGATCAAGGACGCTAAAGGCAAGGATGAGTTCCCTTCCAAAGAGTGGAATGCTCACTCAGTATATTTCTATGACCCGGCAGGCAATATCCTCGAGTTTATCGCTCGGCACACTCTGGATGAGCATTTGGAGAGACCCTTCGGTGAGCGGAACATCCTGTCCATAAGCGAGATTGGTCTTGTAAGCGATGACGTGCCGGGTACAGTACGGCGGTTGCAATCTGAAATGAACATCAACACTTACAGTGGCCCAGGAAGTGACACCTTCACAGCGGTCGGCGACGAGCATGGCCTGTTCATCGTCGTGAAGCGTGGGCGCATATGGTTCCCCGACACAGGTAAGCCAGCGGTTCTGGCGCCCCTCGGCGTAGAGATTACATCAGACATGGAAGCCAGGTACAAACTGTCAGGCCCACCCTATGAAAT
>JBDSDS010000047.1:0-7411 GCA_039920445.1 Chloroflexia bacterium | reverse complement strand
GTCTTGATGTCGCCCTACCCCGACCTTTCCCACCCGATCGTGGTGACTGCCTGGAACCGCGTGGACCGTCTGGAAGCGCTCGATGAGGCGCGCATCAGGCGTTTTGTCGATGAGTACCGGGGAAAAGACCGTCACAGGGAAAGTGGGAGCTGAGATGCACATACTCTCGAGCGATTGATCGATTGATCGATTGATCCCCACCCGGCTATAATGGCTTAGAGGCAACAAGGGCAAAAGGAGGGCAAATGCCACAACGCTGGTCAGCATACGAAAGGATGAGCCGCCCCGAGAGCAGCTTACGCAAGTTCCTCGGTGAGCTTGAAGTTGAGATCATGGAGCATATGTGGCAGCGAGGCGAGGCGACCGTTCGCGACATTGCTACAATTATACAGGCGAAGCGCCCGGTGGCCTACACGACGATCATGACCGTCATGGTACATCTGGCCGAGAAAGGGCTGCTCTCACGCACTCCTCTTGACAAAAAGACCCACCTATACAGCGTGGCGTTGACGGAGGCACAGTTCCTGGCCCGCGCGAGCCAGAATATGGTCGACATCCTGGTCGCGGACTTCGGGGATCTCGCCCTAGCGCAATTCCTCGAAGCTGTCGAGCAAGTGGACCCTCGGCGCCTTGAAGAGATGCGCAAGCGATTGGAGGAGTCGAGGGCACAAGTGCCCGGGGAGGAAGGCCAGTGAGCGCGAGCCGGTACTTCCGACGCCTGCTGGCTGTGGCGGGGGCCACCACGACGCTTTTCCTGGCCGCAGTCGTAAGCCCCCTTATAGTCGCCAGGCTACTGAGCGGCGACTTTGGCGCGGATCAAGGTGACTTCCTCGTTTGTCTCTTCATACCGACCTCCGCCGACTGGCCTTCACATCTGCTGAGTTATTCCCTGGCCGGCCTGCTGTCAGCGAGCATGCTCGCGGGGGTGACCTCCCTTGTGAGGCAGTGGTACAGGACCCGCCGCGTCGTGGGCATGCTCCTGAAGTTGCGAGGTGCCTCTAGCATGTCCGGATTGGGGTCCGGCAGCCTCGTGAAGCTAGATACGCGCATAGACTTCATCAGACTGGATCGGCCTGTAGCTTTCTGCTATGGCTGGCTGCGACCTCGCATCTGCCTCTCGACGGGCGCTATCTCCGGTTTGAGCAAGCGGGAAATCGAAGCGCTGCTCCTGCACGAGAGCCACCACGTTCTCTGCCGCGACCCGCTGAAAAGCGCGGTGGCTCGCGTCGTCGCCAGCGCGTTTTTCTTCCTACCTGTCATTGCGGCTCTCCAGGCGCAGTACCTGCTCGCAAAGGAGATCGAGGCCGACGAATACGCGCTCCACGTGCAGGGGAGCGACCGGCCTCTGTTGGGTGCACTTTACAAGCTGCTCCTTCGGCAGGCTCAGCCCGAAGCCAGCGGACTGGCAGTTGCCGGAGCCGCCGAGGCGATCAACCAGAGGCTCGATTACCTGCTAGATAAGCGGGTGCCCGCCGGGCCGCATCTGCCTGCCATCTTTGTTAGCTCTTTCATGATTACTGCTACGAGCACTCTCCTCACCCTCACCACATGGGCAGCCGCAGCCAGCGCATTCTGGCACCAGGCGCATTCTGGCCTCGGCGGCTGTTGATACCCTCTATCGAACTCTCTATCGACGCTTACTCTTGGGTAAAGTAAGTTCGTAATAACGCCGCGCGGACCGAGGTTGCAACTGGCGGCAACACATCCAGATCGGCCTTGATCATAGCTCCGCCTATTGTGATGCGCAGAACTACTATGTTACAATAGGAGATATTGGGCCAGCATCTTGGACCGCTGGTTAGTGAGCGAAATCAAGCAGGGCCCTGCTCTCACAATAAAAGGTTAGAACAGGTTAGAACAGGTTAGAGAATGCGCATAAGAGTCTATTCCAGGCCGGGCTGCCACCTGTGCGAGGAGGTTCTCCGGATCCTCGACCGTGTCACGCCTCAATACGGCCTCCAGGTGGATGAGATCAACATCTTCGAAGACGCGGAGCTTTATAATGCATACAAAGAGCTGATACCAGTTGTAGAGGCCGGCGATGACAGGGACCGCAGGCTCGGCAGGTTGGGCAGGCTCGTAGCACCAATAGACGAAGCAGAACTTCGAGTCTACCTTGAGATAGCGCGAAGGACTCTCCCTGTGGATATTGTTGCTCTGCCACCGGAGCGCGAGCCGCTCATGGACCGCCTGGCAACCTATGTAGGAGGACACTGGCCGCGGTTGGTCTCTATCGCGCTCGCCCTCTTCGTTGGGCTGCCCTGGCTTGCTCCCGTCTTCGCGGCCCTAGGCTGGTGGAACCTGGCCGATCCGATATATACAGCTTATGCTATCACCTGACACCAGCTACCGGAGCGCGCCGGGAGCGTGTTTGGCTACCAGGTCGCCTTCTGCTGGCGCAACACCGCAATATATGGAGGGTTGGTCTTGTTCGGCGTCTTGTATGGGCTGGCCCGTGACCGTGACATCCTGTGGCTGAGGTGGGTGAAGAAGCCTATTGGGCTGCGCGGCCTTTTGCTGTTTCTGGCGCCGATGGCGCTTGACGGCTTCAGCCATATCTTCGGGCTGCGCGATATGAGTGAAAACGTCAACATGGACATGTGGTACGGCTCCCTCTTCTCCGGCTCGCAGGTCTTATCTTTCAACTGGTGGCTGCGGATATTCACCGGCTCGCTGGCGGCGCTCGGCTTCGTGCGGTTCGCCGACCCACGCTTCGACAAGGCGATGGAGCAATCGGAAGCTATGCGCCTGGCTTACAGGCAATCCGCAGTGAGTTACGCGCAACAACCGAGCGCAGTCGATAAGTAGGGAACTGAATGCTCGGCTTAGGGAATCCGGGCCTCGAGGAAAGGACACGTTTCCACACAAGGGTCTTCATGAAAGGGGAAAATCTATGGTAGAAGCTCCGTCTCTCTTTATCGCACTGCTCGCGGGTATAGTCTCGTTCTTATCTCCGTGCGTGCTACCGCTCGTCCCGGCTTACATAGGCTATATGAGCGGTTCTACCCTCGCCGCGGCAGGAGGTGGGTCTGTGGGCATGAGCAATGTGGGCGCTATGGCCGTGCCCACCGGTTCCACAGTCTCCGCCTTTCGTGCTGCTCCCCCCATCGCGCAACGCTGGGTTGTGATGGTGCACGCCCTGCTCTTCGTGCTTGGCCTCACCGTCGTCTTAGTTGTAGTCATAGGCGGGCTTGCCGGTACGTTCAGCTACTTGCTGAAAGAGAAAAAGCTGATCCTGCAGCAGGTGATGGGTCTGCTTCTCGTGATCTTTGGTCTGCACACTATAGGAGCTATCAATGTACCGTTCCTCAACTACACCCGCCGCCTCGATATGCGCCCCGCCGAGAACCTCGGCTATCTGCGGTCGTTCCTGATCGGCGCGGCGTTCGGTATAGGGTGGACGCCCTGTGTTGGGCCGACCCTTGGGGCTATTTTCACGCTGGCGCTGAACGGTGAGGAGGGGCAAGCCTTCCTGCCCGCGCTCGCCTATTCTCTCGGGCTTGGCATACCTTTCTTGCTGACAGCCCTGGCTATGGGGCGCGTATCATCGGGTCTGAAAAGGCTCACGCGCCGCAGCTACTCTTTGCGCGTCGGCAACCGGACCCTGATCAGGGAGGTGAATGTAGTCTCACTGGTAAGCGGGCTCCTCCTGATGATAATGGGCCTGCTAGTTTTCACCAATTCTCTGACGATTCTGACTACTATTGCACCGAATTTCGGTTTGTAGGTCGCATGAGGATCACATGAGGGTCGCATGTACACCGCCCGCTTACTGCCCACGAGCCATAAAGATAGAGAGTAGCCCTGGCAGACCATACGGTAAGCGGGGCAAACGGAGCACGTAGGAGGGGTTCACTTGAAAGATAAGGACGATACAGTCGATACAGTCGATACGGCGAGAGGCGGTTTTGAGAGCGAGATACAGACCGGGGGCCGCAACTCTACAGGCACAGACAGGAACACAGACCGCAGTGACAGCAGGGTCGGCCCACCCCTGCTACAAAGGGCGAGTCGCCGGAGTCCCGGTGCCTGGGTAGTTGCGGGAGCATTGCTTGCGGCCGCCGTCGCTGGTCTGTGGTTCTGGGCAGGCGGTCAAGGCCCCCAGTACGTATCTACACCTGGCCAGGGGCACGTCCACACGGCTATCGGGCTGCCGGTGCCCAATTCGACCTCCCCAGCTTTGTGGCTCGGCACTCACGATGGCCTCTATTTGAAAGAGCTAACTCCGGACGGTCCAAAGGGGTGGAGAAAGATGAACGCCCCGCTTAGCTCTACCGATGTAATGGCGGTGAGCTCGGCACTACGCCCCGGCAGCCCGATCTATGCAGCCGGGCATGACCTCGGGGTGCAGCGCTCAGACGATGGGGGGGCAAAGTGGCGGCAGGTCATGCCCGGAGCGCCGATGCGAGACGTGCAC
This sequence comes from Chloroflexia bacterium, assembly GCA_039920445.1. Taxonomy (GTDB): domain Bacteria; phylum Chloroflexota; class Chloroflexia; order QHBQ01; family JADMIH01; genus JADMIH01. Next base: position 2,994 of record JBDSDS010000047.1, on the reverse strand, counting down.
GCGCTCGCCGTCGATCCAAACGACCCCGACCGCCTGTACATCTGGGCAGAGGTCGCGGGACTCTTCACCAGCTCAAACGGCGGGGCCACCTGGGAGACTCCGGGGGGAGGTAAGGGGCTCAGCGGCCCAATGAAGCTAACAGCCCTGGCGGTTAGCTCAGGCAAGGGCACCGAAAGCGCGACCTTATACGCAGGTACGAACCTCGGCCTGTTCGTCTCACGGGACGAAGGCCAAAACTGGACGCCATCGCCGGGCGAAGCCGGTGAGCAGCCGGTTTACTCATTATTGGTGTTGGGCGGCTCGCAAGGCTCGCAGGGGCAAGCCCCAGAGATATACGTTGGTACCGCCACAGGGGTGCTGCACAGCTCCGATGGTGGCAGCCGCTGGAAGCGGTTGCAGAATGCCGCGAGCCTGGGAGGCATTGGCGGGTTCGCTATCGACTCCAGCACTACATCGCAAGGGCGGTTGCTGGCGGTGAATGCTGCCGCCGAAGTATTCACAAGTGACGACCAGGGACAAAGCTGGCGACACCTTCCCTAGACCTGCTGTATGGGTAGCGCTCCTAAAACGTCCCCGATATAGCCAACCCTCAGGTGCTCAGAACTAAATTGAGCAGCCAGGCAGCCGCCGCAACCATCACCCAAGAGACCAAAGTGTAGACCGCCGCAGTTCTCAGGCCGAACAGCTTCTTGATGCCGATTACCAGGCCCAGTGGCGCTGCACACACTGCCAGCATGAACGTGAAGGCGACCCCTTCCAGGCCCCTGGTCTGGAGTGCCGCGATAATAGGGGCATCCGGCCCCGGCGCGAGCATGGACAAGGTGCCTATTACCGGCCCGGATAGATAGTATAGCGGAGCCTCAAGTCCGGGGGCCAACAGCGCGTAAGTATCACCGGTGAGACCTATCAGCACCCCTGCCAGCACTGCCCCCAGCGTAACATCGTTGATACTTTGATCAAAACGCTGTTTGAGGGCGCGCCACCAATCAGCAGCCACGGAGGGTCCGGGACCGACAAATTCGTGGGCAAAGATCGGCGCTGCGGTTCCCTGGCTCGACTTGGCGGATACAAAAAGTGGTACTAGCGCAGCCAGCAGTGAGGCCAAGATGAGGGCGGCACCGATACGCAGGAGGGATAGCGGCCAACTGAGGGCAGCCGTCATTAGGAGCGCTACCCATGACAGCGACCTAGAAGATACTCCGAGCCAGATGTAGAGCCGAAACGAGAGTGGGGGCGGGCTGAGCGGACGGCCTGCCAAGTACCACCAGAGGCGGTGTAAGAGACCGGCATGTGCTGATGCCGATCCCTCGCCTGAAATATTAAGCCCCAATCGGCGTGTTAAGGCTAACTCTGCTGTCGCCCCAAGAGCAATCGCTATAAGATAGACTGGGCCAAACCAGAAGATATAGTCGCGTAACTTGATCAGGACAACAGGTAGGTCCACCTATCTGACGATTGCCCGGCTAGCGCCGGTCCGCGGGCAGGCACTCTTAGTTGGCGCAACCACTCCGCCTGATACAAACCGCGCGTAGACCCCCGCCCAGTACGAGGCTGCTTCATAGGCTAAAAAGGCCAGTGATGCTGGTTGGGTTGGTGAGTATATACTGGTCAATTGGGCTGCCGCGAACGGTACGCATACCAGACGAATACCGCCAGGTACCCAACTGTGGCGGCAAGGAACGCCGCCAACCAGTGGAAGGGGTGTACAAATCGAGCGAGCAGTCCTTCAGCGGCGAGATAACCGACCATGAAAGTGGTGAACGCAGAGAAAATCCCGACCATCTCCCGCTCCCCGTTGTGAGCGCGCCCTTTTCGATTCTTTGCCATAATATTCACCCATCAGCTACAAAGCGCGATTCTCAATACAAACAAATACGCGGGCACCCGATACTAGCGGCCAATGATCGTAGCCAGATGACGGTCCATCATGTTGCCGGGGATGCCTCCCATCTGGACCGCTTTGATGAGGCCGTCTCTGCCCACAAAGAAATGCGCCGGTATGCCACTAACCAAATACTGCTGACTAATGTCGTTAGTGTCATCCACCACGAAGGTCCAGTCGAAGCCTTTGCTAGTGACAAACTGATTTACGATCTCGGTATCTTCGCCAACGTCGACCCCTATAATCACCAGGCCCTGTTCCTTCAGCTTGGCGTACCTCTGCTTCATCTCGGGCATTTCGGCCCGACAGGGAGGGCACCAGGTTGCCCAGAAGTTTATCCAGACCGGCTTCCCACGCAGCTCGCTCAGCTTGATAACTTCGCCATCGATCGTCTGCAGGGCGAAGTCCGGAGGGTAGCGATCAACCCTCGGGGCCGGGGGCAGGGCGGAGTTCTTCTCGGCCTGGACGTTCCCTCCTGTGCTGCTCTCTTGAATACCGGTACCTCTGTCTGTAGGCACACTTCCGGCTGTGGCGGCTCCCTCGACCCCTTGCTGCGTAGGCTGCAAAGGAGGGCGCTGTGCCTGGAGCAATTGGAACGCAACGAGCACGATAAGGATGCCGAGCAAGCCTCCCACTATTATCCCCGACCAAGTGCGCATGATATCAACCGAGTCGGGCCTTACTCGTTTCGAACGATTGCCGCCTTGCCCATTGTAGGCAGGGTGCTCGCCGCGCTCACCCTGGGTCGCGGTGGAGGGAGAGGCCGCAACCGCCTCTCCCTCCACAGGGGCTTCATCGAGCGTTGAATAGCTGAGCATTCGGCCCCCATCGTGAGCGTCGCGTCCTTCCATTGATCCCCTCTTGTCTTTTACGCAGTCAGGCTCCCACAAGACACGGGAACGGCCTCTTCTACGAACCTATAATAGTAGATTGCCTTGGCCTTGTCAAGGCGGTTGAAACGCTCACGCGAATCAACTACAATTGGTTAGTAGAATTTGGGTCTTCACTGCCATCTCAGTTTTTAACTTAGAGTGCATGGAGAGAGCGAAAGGAACGTATATGAATACACCACCGTCCAAGACACTTATCGGGGGAGAGGGCCACAGTGAGGT
>JBDSDS010000046.1:0-5307 GCA_039920445.1 Chloroflexia bacterium | reverse complement strand
CTGATGGTCCGCACTACTTTCCCAGCTTGCATAGCCAGTATCTTGCCGTCCCGCAGCACGACATAGATTACACCGTCGATTGCCATTGCCAACGGTTCCTTTAGCTGCGCGACACTCGCGGGATCCTTTATCCAGTCGTCGGGCGCCTCAGCATATCTGCCGGAAGAGTACTTCGAGACCTGGCCCGGCTTGGCATCCAGTAAGTAAAAGTTTCCGTCATAGGTAGCGATGTCCTTCGGCTGCTCAAGCTTGTTTGCGTCGCCCATGGGCTGCGACTGCCAGGCATTCGTATCCGGGTCGAAGATGTAAGCGACACGCGCATCGTCGAGCGCCACAACGTTCGTAACGCGCGAAGTAAGATTTGTGAGCTTCCCGACCTTTTGGCCGCCGACGCTTTCTCCTGATGTAAGGGCGACCGCACAGTTCTGCGCGGCTAGCTTGCATCGGTATATCTTCTGGGCGGCGCTGTCGAGTATGAATGCGTCATTGCCCTGCACAACGATGTTCTTAGGGGCCACCGAATTCGTGACCTGAATTGAGCCGGACACCTGGGCTAGAGCAGGCGCAGCAACGCCTGCAGGTGTAGAAGCCGCCACAGCTTTCCCGATGGTGGCGAGGTCAAAAACTTGCTTGAGTTGTGAGAGCCTTGTCACGCCTTCGGTTTTGTCAATTTCAGCCAGTATTTTCGTCACAAGCAGTTGGGCTTCGTTCGACTTTGGATTGGCAGCACGGGCTTCTTTTGCCTTGTCCAGGGCGATTGCTAGATGCTGTTTCCGCTCTATTGGTGCTGTATTTGGCTGGTTGGCTAATAACTCCGCTTGCTTAGCTTGCTCAAGCAGGTTTGTTGTAGCCTTTTCGTTTCCACCAGACGTCACGCTCAAAATCGAAAAGATCAGTAATGCGCTGAGTATGAGCACACCACCTGCTATCAGTATACGCGCCGGTATAATTGTTGGGCGCCGAGTTGTAGTGTCCGCAGATGTTGTTCGCTCCGGCGCAAGATTCTTTACTGCTGTTGCGAGCATACTTGCTGCCTGCCGCCCCAGTCCGGTAATGCTTATCGCGGGTCGTTTCTTCGCGTGAGAAGAACCTATATAGGATATATTCTCTTCTTCGTTGTCTTCGATAGCCAGCCCAAAGAGGGTTGGCACTTTATACGGACTTTGTTGCAGAGCTCCACTGCCGCTCGTCATCGGCCTTTCATAGTGACCTGATGGCTTGATTATTATTCTCCCTGCTGTCATCTCTCCTTCTGTTATACTCGTCACGGCGACAGGGGCGTTATCTGCACTGGAGAGCACGGGAGGCGTATCCTCCCAGCCGTCAAACTCAAGCTCGTCAGCATTTTCATCCTTCTCCTCAGCCCCGTTTGTATAGGCGGAGTGAAATGGAGGGCGTTCGACGGTGCGGTTGAGCAGGGTATCGGTTGGGTGCGCCGAGAAGACAATAGCCTCGTCCTCTACCGCGTCAGCCACATCTGTCATTATCTCATCGGCGGTATCTATCGCGTCCTCTGTCGAGCCGTGACTGTCGCCGTTGCGCCGCCGTTGTAACCACTGGCGCGGGCTGTTTAGGGCCGACTTAATGTCATTACCGCGCTGCCCCTCCGGGCCGGGAGGCATCATGTTGGCGCCGCCATTTAGCGCGATTTGCTCGCCGTGTGGCGCGTACAGTGGCGACCGGAAATCTGTCTCGACCCCGGAGCGCACATCCGTGCCAAGCTGGAGCACACACGCATGCGCTTCGGCGATGCCTAGTTGCATCGACATTTCGTGCAGCGCTTCAATAATAGAGTCTGCATCACCTTCGGTGAAGAGTCTCTCGGCTGTTACGCGCTCAAGGCGTTTCGCCAGGCTGGAAGAAACCGCTACGAGCAGATCGCCGGCCTCGACTCTTCTGAATAGTAGGTCTGCCTCGACTCCCGGTCTGCTCCCCAGTGGCGCAGCCTGGAACGCTGGAATGACAAGTTCCTCATCAGATGCCTCGCCGCTTGCGTCTCCTTGCTCTGCGTTTAGCGGGACGGGTCTCGGTTGCTCTACATCCCAGCCTGGAGGGTGCGGAAGGGCGCTGAGCAGGCCGTTGTGTACAATATACAACTGGGCCGGCGCGGTCTGGGCTATATATATACCCCCGCCGTCTGGGCGCACCAGAACTGCTGTAAGGCCGACCCGCGCTTTCCTGGTGGCGACGCCACCTCCCTGCACGGCTACGGCTCCCGACTGCGCTTTGTTGCCATGATCACCGATCTTTTCGTAATTATATTGTAGAAGGGTATTGTTCGCGCTATCCAATGCATTGATCAAACCACTTGTAAGGCTAAGGGAGTGATCACCATAATAATGCTCGATTACCGCACCCTGCGCGACCCGGCAGGCGTCCACGCCGAAAGAGGCGTGCAAACCGGCAGGCTCGGCCATCAGCATAAGCGTTCCCCTGCGCTGAAGGTTTGCAGTAGGCGGGTGTACGCAGATTGCATAATCACCTGCCTCCTGACGTACTCCACTCAAAATGGCGAATTTGCGAAATGTTACTTCAAATCGGCCCATAATACTTCCTCAATTCCCTCATCTCAGGCGCGCCTGCGCTCTTATGCCAAAGGCCATGTCACGAATGCCCACAGAGCGGGCCGGAAAAGTATAGCAGTGACGCTTGTTACGGGCGCGGTTATCCACTTATCCACATTTACGCGACCATTCTTATAAGACGTAAATGTTCAGAATTGGGGAGGTATAGCTGGTAGTTCACCGAGTTCGCTCTGCTCATGGCGCAGAGACGCAGAGGATTTTATAGAGGATCTGTGACCAGGGAACAGGAACGGCAGCGCGGCAACGGACAACGATTTAATCTCTGCGTCTCTACGCCTCTGCGTCTCTGCGGTGAGTGTCTCCACCTCAACTCTGAACACTTATCATAAGACCTGACTTTGCACGGCGAGTGGCTTTTGATTACACTGGATGAACCAACCTGCCTTTCCGAGGGACTAGAACTCACCCTATAAATAGCTTCACACGATTGGGAAGCAAGATAAAAGTATGAGTTGTCATTCAGAATGACAAAGGGGAGGATGGGTCTGCCTCCATTCGAGGCTGGTATTTTTGAGATAAGCTGAGGATAATGACTGCAATTAGCGATTACATAGAAGTAACATCGAGAGCGCGCTGTGGCGGTTGAGACATCGGTAATTGTGCTCAATTGGAACGGCGCGCGGCTTCTCCCCGCCTGCTTGTCGGCCCTCGCTGCCCAATCTTATCGGGATTTCGACCTCTGGCTTGTCGATAACGGCTCGATTGACGAGTCCCGCCAACTGCTTGATGACCTAGAAACTAGCAAGCAACCTGAATGGCTTGCCGGATCCCTCCCTTCTGTCCCACATCTGATCCGTAACTCATTTAACGCCGGTTTTGCCGCAGGCAATAACCAGGCGATTCGTTCTACTCAGGCGCGGTACGTTGTTCTCCTAAACAACGATGCGATTCCACAGCCTCAGTGGCTGGAGCATCTTGTATCGACGGCCAGCGCTGCTCCTTCAGCCGTAGGTATGGTTGCCTCCACGATGCTCTTCTCCCACAAGCAGGAGATCGTAGCCTCGGCGGGTATCTCTCTTCATCGAGACGGAGTCGCGCTCGACAGAGGCATGGGTATGTCTACCGACACGTTGGAGGCGCTTGGCATCAGGTCCGTCTTTGGGCCTAGCGCGGGCGCGGCGCTGTATCGTTCGGTGCTGCTCCGCGACGTCGGCCTGTTCGATGAACGCTTCTTCAGCTACCTGGAGGACGCCGACCTCGCCTGGCGTGCCCGGAGTAGGGGTTGGAAGGCCATTCATACGCCCGACGCAAAGGTGACACATGAGTACTCGGCGACCGGCGGGCACAATTCGCCCTTCAAGAAGTCGCATATTTCCAGGAATCGGGTGTGGCTGCTCTACAAGAACATGCCTGAGCCGCTTTTGAGGCGTTACTGGCCCGCGATTGCCCGGTATGATGCTCTAGCCATATTGCATGCAATCGCAACGGGCGACAGGCATCTGGTCCGTGGTCGGCTCGAAGGCATATCCCGGTTAAGCGAGTTTACAACCGATAGGCGCAAGATCATCACCTCGGCGCGGCTTCATCCTGATGAGGTTGCCGCCATGCTTGCCCAGGCGCTTTCCCCGCGCACTACCTTAAAGTACCGCGCGCGGCTCAACCGTCTCCTACAAGCCCCCGGCATCTAGCTCCTCGTTCTGAACAGGCGCACTATGTGTGTCCTCACGCTCAAGGCGAGGAATGCGCGCGGCCCATAATTCCCCCCATAATTCCCCTTCGTACTAACCCTCAGCCATCCGCACTAGCAAAAACGGGCTAGTATGTTACACCACTATGGGCTATGGAGTACACGCAAAGGCTCGGGTATATTTTACTCAACGGCGTTATGCAATGGCCGTTGCGAAGTGCGGGGCCTATGCTCTGTACAGGGTAACCAACCAGGACTTATTCAAATCCTCAAAATCAATTGGAGGCATTAGACATGAAAAATCGCGGAGGTCGTTTCTTACTGATCCTCGGAGCAGGGCTTGCTGCTATGGCGTTTGTGGTTGTTTATATAGTTATGTCGAAAGGCACGGTCGGCGGAACCAATCAGGCTGCGAACGTACCTGCTACCGTCAAGATGACGACTGTAGCGGTTGTCAAGCAGGACCTTCCTGCCTATACGATGCTCGACGCCAGTAACGTCGGCCTGAAGGATGTTGATACGTCAACGGTGGCCTCGAGCACAACGGCCGATCCCTCGAGCCTCTATGGAAAAATGGTCCTGGTGCCGATGTCCAGTCAGCAACAGGTGCAGACCAACCTGCTGACCGAGGCGGGATTCTCGAGCGTTCTTGCTAAGAACGAGCGCGCTTTCAGCCTGGCGGTACAAGAGCGCAGTACATTTGGCAATACAGTGACCCAGAATGACAGGGTTGACGTGCTCTGGACTGTTGCAATCGCGTATGAACGCGCCGTCCGCGGGGCGGAAGGCAAAGTGACTTACGAGCCTAGCGTCTACACCAGCACAAAGACGCTCCTTCAGGACGTCAAGGTGCTTCGAGTGATAAGCCTTCGCCCGCCCGCACCGGCGACCGACGAGGAGGCGCAAGCCGCGGCTGACCAAAATGCCAACCCGAATGGGGCCGCCACGATGTATGACGCGGGCGCGCCATACCAGGCCGTATTTGTCCTCGGTGTTTCGGACCAGCAGGCTGAAGTCCTGAAGTTCGCACGCGGAACAGGCGTCCTGGACATGACATTGCGCTCGTCGGCTGTCCAGAAGGATGCTGAGGGCAGC
>JBDSDS010000045.1:0-12271 GCA_039920445.1 Chloroflexia bacterium | reverse complement strand
CCTTGACCGAAGAAGTGACCGAAGTACCCTCCTATGAACTCTGCCAGGAATTGCCCAACCTTTGCGCGTCTGGCGAGCCGATGTCCCAGCCCCACACATTCAGTACTCTTGATCTTTTTTGCCAGCCCTGCGCTCCTGAACAAAGTCTCCCTTTGACATCGTCCTTGATGGGGCACTCCGCTCTGCTCATGCGTCAGCCTGAATTGCCTCAGCAAGAACCGGCAGTCGAGTTTCCGAAGCAGTTCCGGAATAAGATCACCACAGCCGAAAATGCCCTCAGGATAGTGGCGTCGGGCGAACGCGTCTATATAGGGGGCGGGTGCGGAGAGCCATTGAAGCTGGCGCAAAGCCTTGTTCTCCGCAAGGATGAGTTACGTAACGTCGAGATAATCCACGTGCTCACAGCAGGCCACGCGGCTTATGCAGAGTCTGGAATGGAAGAAGCCTTCCACGTCAACTCTCTTTTCATCGGGCCGAATATACGAGGTGCAGTGCAGGCCGGTCGGGCCGACTTCACGCCGGTTTTCCTCCACGAGATACCAAGACTCTTCCGCGAGGGATACCTGCCTATAGATGTGGCGCTTATATCTGTATCACCGCCCGATGAGCACGGCTTTTGCAGCTACGGCGTGGAGATCGGTGTCACCAAGCCCGCAGTGGAAAGCGCCCGCACAGTGATAGCCGAGATCAACCCCAACATGCCTCGTACCTGGGGCCAGTCGTTCATCCACCTGAGCCAGATCACCCACTGCGTACCGGTCAACTATCCTCTGCCCCAGTTGCCTCAGAACAACCCTACCTCAATTTACAAAGAGATAGGCAACTACATCGCAGAGCTTATAGAAGATGGCGACACGTTGCAGCTAGGCATCGGCGCGATCCCGGACGCGGTACTCAGCGTTCTCGGCAACAAACGCGATCTCGGTATACATAGCGAGATGTTCTCGGATGGCATCATCGATCTGGTGCAACAGGGAGTGATCACTGGTAGGCGTAAGAACTTCCTCCCCGGTAAGATAGTCGCTGCCTTCATGCTCGGTACCGAGCGTCTTTACAGGTTCGTGCATGACAACCCCATGGTAGAGATGCGCCCGGTCGATTTCACAAACGATCCTTTCACGATAAGTCGCAATGACAACATGGTTGCTATCAACTCAGCCTTGCAGGTGGACCTCACCGGGCAGGTATGTGCCGACTCGATAGGCACGAAGTTCTACAGTGGCGTAGGAGGGCAGGCCGACTTCATCCGGGGCGCTGCTCACTCCCGTGGGGGCAAGCCGATCATCGCTTTACCTTCAACTGCTCTGGGCGGCAGCGTGTCGCGCATTGTGTCGATGCTAGATTCCGGGGCGGGTGTGACCACCTCTCGTAACGACGTGCATTACGTGGTAACAGAGTATGGGGTTGCACAGCTCTTCGGTAAAAGTGTGCGGCAGAGGGCCGCAGAGCTGATAAAGATAGCGCACCCTGACTTCCGAGCGGAGCTGAGGGCAGCAGCCCAGAGCAGATGCCTGTTATAGACATTGGCCAATGACACCGTTCATAGGCATAGGAAACTGTACGTTCATCAGGAGCACCGTTATGCCGACCAAGACAGACTATATGAAAGCAGTGGACTCTAAGCTAGCTGGCTGGGATGGTGAGATCGAACACCTGGACGCCAGGGTAGACATCATACTCTTGCAACTTGAAGATAAGTATTATCAACTGCTAAGGACCTTGCGTGCCAAAGAGAAAGCCATTCGAGGCAACCTTGAACAACTCAATGCATCAGAGGATGAATGGGAGTCTATCAAGTCCTGCGTGGATCAAGCATCAAGTGATATGGAGCATACGCTGCGCATAGCAGCCAGTGAGTTGCAGTAAGGTACATAACCTTTATAGCTGACTTCGCGGACCTCGCAGGCAAATCAACTGAGGAGGAAAATAATGGAAAAGCGAATCTTGGTACCACTTGACGGGTCGGCTTTGGCAGAGATGTCGGTGCCGCACGCTGTGTCGTTAGCGCACGCTACGTCGGGAACTCTCACGCTTTTATGGGTCGTGGCCCCGGCACCGGTCACGCTGGGCGTGCCTATGGATGGCTCATTTCCAGCCTCGCCTGCTCTCATGGAAGCGAGGGAAAGAGAGCCAAGAGTGGCGCGCGAGTATCTGAACCGCTTCGTAGAGCGGTTGCACGTTGCGGAAGGGCTGAATGTAGAAACCATCGTGCAGGAGGGAGACCCGGCCTCCATGATCGTGCAATATGCTGAGCAGAACCCTAGTGTGAAGCTGATCGCTATGGCAACTCATGGTAGAAAGGGCGTGAGCTGTTGGGTCTTCGGCAGTGTAGCAGAGAAGGTGTTACATGCTTCCCCGGTGCCTCTGCTGCTGGTGCGCCAGGAATTGCATGCGTCCATTGAGGCCTCCACTTCACATTACACCCGAATCCTTGTTCCGCTGGACGGCTCAACTTTCGCCGAGAATGCTCTTGAGCATGCGACGGCATTGGCGGCAACATTACGTGCCACCTTGATCTTGTTTACCGTGTTACCCAATCAGTACGACCGCGTGATGACCAATAAGGGCGGGGTGGGCGAGTGGGAGTGGGTTGCCGCCCCATGGGCTAGAGAAGCAGAATGGGCCACGAGTTATCTGGAGGATGTGGCGCAAAATATCGCGGGAGCAGGGATTCTGGTCGAAACGAAAATCAGCTTTGGCGACCCCGTAGAGGAGATCCTCCGGATGGAAACAGAAGCAGCCGCCGATATGATCGTCATGTCTACTCATGGAAGGAGTGGTGTGCAACGTCTATGGCTGGGTAGTGTTGCAATGAAGGTGGTAGGTAGCACTACACGGCCAGTGCTCCTGGTGAGGGCCAAAGAACGCACGGAGGTACCGGAGCTGCAGCCCAGCGCGGCCAGTCGCTCATTGCAAGTCTGCTAGGTCTGTTCTTGGCAGTTCTTCGTGCGGATAGAGGCACTATGTGGCCTCTTAACACAGGGCGGAGGTATTAGGGCGTGGCTCCCGCACCAGAAACCATAAGCAAGATGTACTATTTTCACCTTGTGTTCACCCATATATACCATCTCTGCAACCGCTGACTGGTAGATTGTATACAGATCAACCGAATAGCGAAAGTAAAACAGGTTAGCTTTACCATTCTGTTGATACCCATATAGAGGAAGTAATTGCCTGTTGTGGTAATCGCTAATCCGTCTATCGAAACTCAATTTATATCACTTAGGAGGGTAAGGTAATGAACAAGGATCTTCGTTGGAGAATTATCAGTTTACAGGTAGTAATATTGGCTGTGTTCGCATTCGGCGGGGGGCTAGCATTTTACGCTAGCAACTTCACACAGGGTCAAATACGCAGCCAGTTAGAGCCACAAAAGATCTTCTTCCCGAAGGACATCTCCACTGTGTCTGAGCCGGAGAAGACCGCGTTGCAGCCGTTTGTCGGCCAGCAGGTGGTGAACGGAGAGCAGGCTCACGTTTATGCTGAGAACTACCTCGGCCTACACCTTCGGGAACTGGCCGACGGCAAGGTTTACTCGGAACTGTCGACCGCGGCTCGTACCGAGAAGGATCCGGTCGAGAAGGCTAAGAAGGACGGGCTAGTACAGACAGCTTTCCGCGGTGAAACGCTTAGGTCGATGTTGAATCAGGCATGGGCCTTCGGGACCATAGGTGACATAGCTATGTTTGCTGGCTTCGGCCTCATGTTTGCGGTGCTGCTTGTCGCTGGGTCACTTGCATTCGAGCTCTTTGTTGCACCAAAACGGGCGTCAGCGCGGGTAGGAGCAAGAACCCTGGCGCCGAACGCCGCGTGATCTCGTAAGACCAGATAAAAGCTAGAAATGGGAAGGGCCAGCTACATCGAATGCTGGCCCTTCCCATTTCTTTGACCTTTCTCCTCGGAGGAATGTCTGCTTTAAGTTAGTGCGTCTGCATATTCTAACGGGTAATCAGTTCGTGCAAACCCAAAAATGGTTCTCAGCCGATTGATCAGCCTCTCCACCCGGTTACGTTTGCGAAAAGCCTCCTTCTCGCACTGCCTCGATGTCTTTCGTCGCCCTTACGTGGAATGGTGGTGTCAATGATTCGTCTAGACTTTCTCCACCGGTAGAAGGAACAAGCTGTATCACTTTGGCTTGAGCGCCTTCAGCCGCTGGGTGGCGTCAGTGCGCAGGGAGTCGCTATCGGTCTTCTCGATTACAGTCTCGTAATCTGCAATAGCTGCCGCGTTGTCTCCCAATAGGCGGTAAGCCTCAGCGCGATCATAATAGATGTAGTCTGCGTTATCGGGCGTTAGCTCTATTGCCTCGGTGTAGTTTTCTATGGCGGTGGCATAGTCAGTCTTACGCGCGTAGGCATTACCACGCTTATGATAGGCATCCTGCCATGAGGGCTGCAAGTCAACTACCTTATTAAAATCATCAATGGCTTCATCATACTGTTGGGTGTCCAAGTATATAAGACCCCGCAGATAATATGGGTCTGGTTCGGTGGGTAGTAATTGGATTGCACGGGTAAAGTCTGGAAGGGCGCTATCGTAGTTATTCCCGTACATGTAAGTGTTCCCACGCTCAAGGTATACCTGCCCTTTCTCGGGCTCAAGCTCAGCGGCTCGGTTGAGGTCTGCAATAGCCTCATCGAGCCTGTTCATGGAACGGTACACAAGTGCGCGGTAAAGATAAGATGTCGCATAATCTGGTTTGAGCCTTATAGCCTCCGAGAACTCGGCGATGGCCTTGTCCAGATCACCCGCGTCTTGGGCAGATATGCCCAGGCTGTTATGAGCCGCAGCGTCTGGGGGTATCTGCTCTGGAGAGAGTGATGCAGACCTCCCACCCCCAAGAGCCACGAACAGGCCGGCGGCTGCAATAAGCGCTACGGCTGCGAGGATAAGCGTTGCGGCAATCAGGCGGGTATTCGGCCTGCTACTTGTGCGAGTTCCTGCGCCGCGCGTGAGCGAAGATTCATCGGCCTTGTCAGTAGCCGCGCGGCTCTCTTGCACAGTACCCACCATAATATCCGTTTGTTCTCCGTGCAACCTGTTGGCTGGTGGCGCGTCTTCTACAGGTTGCATCTCAGTTGGGATGTCTATAGGCTCCTGGGAAACCTTCTGGCCTGCAAGGGCTTCTATCTGCGCGCCGCCGGGAGTTGCGCGTGTGGCCGCTTCTGCTTCTTCCGAGGGGCTTGCGCTTACACTTATAGTGGCTGCGGCAGGCTCAGAAGCAGGTACCGATGCAAGATCAGCCCTCGCCTGGGCCACGGCGGTGGGTTGCTGGCGCTTCTGTAAGTTGAAAATGCGCCCATCCGGCGCCCGCATATATAACACTGGAGTGCCCCATTCCAGCCCACTGCCCCTGCTTTCGGTGAGTACCATCTTGCGAGCCTCTGTGAGCGCCGCGTCCACCGGATAGCCATCGGCCAGTGATCGGTAGAACTCGTGAGCGAAGACGATGGCGGCTTGATCGGTGATCTCGAATTGCATGGCTATGACTGCGGGGAGGCCCCCCTGTACAAGGCTCTGGGCAACACCCGCGAAGGGGTCGTCGGTGGCGGAGAGAGCGCCTTCGCAGGCGTTGAGCACAGCCAATCGTAGCGGCGTGTGGTCGTGCAGCAACATTGCCAGGTCCTGTCCACTCACAGCGCGGCCCCGGCCATCGTCGTCCTGTAGAATCAGCAGTCCATCAGAGGCGTTGCGGTTGAAAGCGCCGTGCCCTATGAAATGGAAAATGTGATAATCGCCCTGGCGCAACTGCCGTTGCAAGCCCGTCAAAGTGGGCGCCTCTAGTAGGTCCAACTGCACAAGGCCAGCCTGTTGCAAGTCGGCAACTGCGGTGTTCAGGTTCAGCCACTCCTGGCGCACGTCAAGACGGGCATAGTCACTCGGTCCAGCCACCATAACCAGCACTCGTAAGGGTTGGACCACCTTCCACGGGCGGATACGTTCGGGCAGGTCCAGGTAGCGCACGAGGGGTGTCTCGGTAGAAAGCGCCAGGAAGCGATTCAGAGCCGGGTTGTAGATATATTCCCACGGCACACCGGCCAGTTCGGGCACATCAGCCAGGCGCAGTCGCAGACGCACTCCCACCCGTCCACGGCTCGACTCACCACGTTGGCGGGCCTGGTCCAGGCTGCTTTGCAGGGCGCTACGCACGTCAGCAGTGAATAAGGCGTCGTAAAGTTTCTCCCCAAAGCGCTTGGCGGCATCAGCCTCTACGGTATCGGCTCGCCGCACGCCCCGGCGAGTTGGGCCTGCCTTGAGCAAGAAGTTCTCAAGCTCGAGTTCTGAGAACGGTAGTTTGAATGGGGCACGTATGGTTTCACCCGAAGGCGCCTCCACTACCACGCGGTAGTTGGTGTCGCCAACGCGCTGTATCTGCACGTCAAAGTTCAGGTAGGAGAAGTCAGTCACTATTCTTGGACCTGAGTGAGCGCCCCACTATGCGGTGAAGGGAGGCTCTGTGAGGCAGAATGCGCCGGTGGCGAAGCTACCCATGTGAGGGTGAGTTTGAGATGGGCCTGAGTGGTAGCGGAGGCTATAAAAGCGCCTGCCTCCGCGCTCAGGCTGATGCCCAGTTCCACAGCGATTTCGCTAGGCGGCTCCGGCATCAGCCTCAGGCGGCTGATAATGCTGACAGTGGCGGGCTGGATCTTACCCAATGCTTCCTCGTAGGTAACGCTCGCCCGCTCTATCATCTCGCCTGCCCGACCGGAGCGTAGCGTGCCCCCACCCATGCCCGGCTCATCCACCTCGACGAGGATGGTGCTGCCGTCTTCCATTGGGAACTCGACTAGCCTTTTCATAACCCACCATCCTTGTCCATGTCCTTCAACAAGTTGAACAAAACACACCACCTAATAAGGGGTGCGACGCAATAAGGTAAATTGGTGAGGCCAGTATAAACGCAGGGAACTGAGGTGTCAATACGTTCCTCGTGCATCGGCCTATGGACCTCACTCACGCAAAGGACAATACGGACAAGGCAACAGTTGGGTCTGTTGTCGCCAACGCAGGGGTAGTGAGTGGTGTTGAAACTCAATCATAGTTGGCGGCGCGAAACTGGTGGAGTTCCTCAGCCAGGGCGCAAGCTGCATAACATACTAAAGTTGTGTAACACTTAAGCAGGCTGCGTAATACCTCTGTAAGGTATAAGGTCCATACTACTTCTTAGCCAGCCATTGAGGTCTCTCGGTGGGGCATTACTGTTGGACTGTATGCTTGGAGGAGAAACGATATGTCTACGAAAGTTATATTCAGGCTCTCTCTATTGGCGGCCTTTTTGCTAGGGTCAGTTATAGCGCCTGGCGAATTAGGTTATGCCCAGGGCGGATCGCGCTTATTCCCTGAGACGGGCAAGACCGTGAAGGGTAAGTTCCTAGACTACTGGAACAGTCACGGTGCTTTGGCACAGCAGGGTTTCCCCATCTCAGAGGAGATGCAAGAAGTAAGCGACACTAATGGCCGGACCTACTCTGTGCAATACTTCGAGCGCGCAGTGTTCGAGATGCACCCTGAGAACCAGCCTCCCTTCGATGTGCTGCTCTCTCTGCTTGGCAACTTCCTGTACAAGCAGAAGTACCTGAGCGGCGCGCCTAACCAGAAAGTTAGCGCCGACAACCCTCTTAAGTTCAACGAAACTGGCAAGACCGTAGGAGGCAAGTTCCGCGCATACTGGGAGCAGAACGGCGGGCTGGCCCAACAGGGTTTTCCCATTTCCGAGGAGTTCCAGGAGAGGAACGACTTAGACGGTAAGACCTACACAGTGCAATACTTCGAACGTGCAGTCTTCGAGATACACCCGGAGAACGCGGGCACGCAATTCGAGGTGTTGTTGAGCCAGCTTGGCACGTTCCGGTACAGAGCGAAGTACACTCAAGGTACTGCCACTCCTCAGCCTACACGCGCAGCGCCGTCGCCAACCAGGATACCTCCTTCGCCGACACGTCCCGCGCCTACCGCTACGTCGAGGCCGGTTGCAACGTCTGTCCCAGTCGAGTCGCCAACGCCCTAAAGGATTACCCCTTACATGGTGAGGCTGCTAACTTGACTACCTCTCCAATCCTGGATCAGTAAGTTGAGGTCCGAGTACTTGCGCCCCCAGCCCTAGAAATCTCCAATTACGACCATGAATTTAGGCTCTTGTATTATACTCAAGAGCCTTTTTGTTACTGGTGACATCAATGATTATCGTTCATTTCTAGCAATTCCAGGTAAAGCGAGGCAGTCCAGGTCATATGTGGGGCGCCAAGTGGGTCTCCTGTCGCCGGGTGGTAGTATTCCCAGAAGCCAGGCTCTGTCGCACGCCCCTCGTCGTCCCTGCGCTTAGAGGGCCTATCGCTCACAAGCGGCCAACTGGCGGCAACAATTGCGCTGTCCCAGAGCCAGCCGTGCTGATATTGCTGCTGGGAGGGCGTAGTAAAGTCCTCGCCTACACTGTTTGCTTCCATCAGCCGTATCGCCGCTAGCCTGACCTTGTTTGAATCTATCCCCTCTGTAATCATGCGCAAGGTGCTTTGCCTTAGGGTTTCAGCAAGGGCTGCTCCTCCAACGTTCTGACGTTCCTGCAACCCTCTTATCACCAGCCAGTTAGTCACCGGCCATGAAGGGCCAGACCAGTAGCGCACCGGATCAAAGGCCGGGCTGTTTGCCGACGTTGATGGTACAGGTACTTGTGTCCAGAATTGGGATGGATCAATCAGACGCTCAATTAACCCGGTCGCTTGCTCATCGGAAGCTATACTGGAAAGAAGCGGCACGAAGCCTGAGACCGTTGGGGTCTGGAGCAGGCGGTTGTCACGGCTGTCATAGCTGTGGAAGAAACCCGCATCGGCATCCCATAATTTGCGCCGAACAGCACTCGCCACCCGCTCGTACATTTCAAGGGCGTTATCTGCCTCAGCCTGAAGCTGTCCTCTGCTAACGTGCTGCTCGTGACCGGCCGCTTCAGCAACCATGTCGGCCAGTTGCGTTTGCAGTTGCGAATGTGCGCGGAGTGAAGCCGCAAGCAGACTGTTGAAGAGGATGTCTTGCAGAAGGAATGGGCTTTCTTCGATTATCGCGCGCTGCTGGTAATCGTGCTTCTTGAAGAGAGCAAGAAGCCCGAAATAGGCGAAGTAGTCCCGGTTGGTAGGGCGGTGCTCTGCAGGCACATGGGTGTTGTCGGCGCCCCCGAAAAGATGCACCGGTAAAGCGCTCTCCTCGATGTAGCGATGGGTGGTTTCTATAAGCGGATCGAACGCCGGGGAGTTGTCGGTTCCCGTTTCCCAGGGGTGCAGGCACAGTACAAGATTCTCACCCCAGTGGTCGCGCTCTGAGAGGAGCCAGTTATGGAAGCGCTGCAATCCCCGGCTGAAGGTGAGGAAACTATCAAGGTGCGCTTTCCTCTCAGCTTCGCTAAACTTGAGAAAGATGTCATAAGCGCACATGCCGATGATAGGCGGTTGGGTGATACCGGAGGTGCGTAGTCGGGTCGGTCCCGTAACCTGTGGGCTAACACCCCAGTCGCTCGGGCCTGGCCGGTAGTTGCCTTCCTCTCCTCCCGGACCCGCCAAGAAACGTATCTGTGGCAGCATGCCGTTTGACCACTGGCACCCGAAAATCGAGTGCATTTCGTTGAGAGCGCGCCTCTTTCCATATGCGAGGCGCTCTATAGAGGCGTTGGTCATGCAGGCTAAAAATTATGAGTTTTGAGTTTTGAATTATGAATTAGACGGGAACTATTCAATTCATAATTGGTTAGGGGTTGTTATTGCTGAACAACCACAAGATCACGGCTGATGTAAGCAGGCTCGGTAATGCCGGGTACGGCTATCTTGTACCACCCCGCGCCGGAGGCAACCTGAGTTCTCTGACGTGGATCGAACTGGCTATTTGGCGGGCATGAACTGGTATTCTGCAGAAGGGCGAAGCTTCCACCGAAGTCGGCGCCGGCTACCTTGCGCGAACCTGTGGTCGCGTCGGCGCGGATGTTACTTCCGTTCGACATCACGACAACGCTACGCCCGAAGGCGCTCGCTGCGGACTGCCGCTCGGCCTCAAGTTGTAGGCGGGAACCTGTGGAGCGTTGGGCATAGAAGTTGTCGATTCCGGCCACCACTCCACGCGCTATCAGCTCAGGGTTATTGAACATGAGAGCGCGGTAGGCGGTGTTACTCATGAAGCCAATCTCCAGTATCGCGGCAGGTGTCGTCGCGCCGAGGCGGTATTCCTCACCACGGTAGGTGCTGTAGGCATAATAACCGCGCATCGCACGGGTGACACTTGGATCGCTCGGCATTCCGATCTTCTGGCTATAACCGTCCTCTAAAGCCTGCACAAGCAAGGCGTCGAGGGCGGCTACCTCCGAGCGCCATCGAGTCGACACCTTATAGCCGCGCGGCCGGGTGCTACTGCTACCGTCTGCGTGCAGGGAGATGAAAAGGTCGGCCTGGTAGCCGGTCTGTACGGTCGCGGGTAGAATCTCGACCGTAAGCCCTTTGGCCTTCAAGAGGCGCGCTGTGCGTTCGGCAATGTCCAGGGTCACTTGCGATTCGGACCGCCCCCCGCCAACAGCGCCTGTCGAACCTCGGAGACGGGCAAGAGCATCGGGCAGCTCATTGTTCTTCCAGTGGCCTGCCTGGATTGCGACATTTACCCTGGGCAGCGCAGAGGCGGCAGATGCAAACCCTTGGGACAGACCACCCTCGGTTCGGGCGGCGAAAGCTGTCACCACAGGCTGCAACGACACCAGCGCTATCGCCAACAGGATAATGTATTTTTTTGCTCGGAGTGTCATTGGCTTTTTACTTTCTTTTAGTAGAGCAATCTGATAATGCAAACTCTAGTATAGCATCTATATCCGAGGGGATTGCAGTGATTATGGTTAAGTTTAGGTTAAGTAACTACGTGGCAGTTGTTGGGAATCTGCCTGACGTTGCCCAGATGAAACGCCGGAGCATAGAGCATCCGGCGTTTCATGGCATTGCACTGGAGAGGATATAGTTAGCGAGTATTCTTGCGCGATGCACCCCGCAGTACGGCGCCTCCAAGCGCAATTGCTGCTGAACAGACGACCAGTGTCACCAGCAAGAGGTAAGTGTTATCTGTGCCTGTGCCTGTGGTCGGCATACCGGGAGTCGTGATCGTAGGCTGGGGAGATGCCACAGGCTCGGTCGGAACTGTAGGCTCCGGGACCGCAACCGTCGGCGCAACTGTCGTGGGTGATGCTACGGGTGTGGGGGGTACAGGAGTCGCAGGGGCGGGCGTGCCTGCCACAGGGGTTGATGGCGCTGGTGTGGTGATTGACTGTGCGGCTACAGGAAGGGGGAGACCTGTCACTCCGACTTCGACGCGCGCAAGGGAAGCGCCTATACCTGGGGTATTAGGCGAGTTTGCCCCACGTGCGATATCAAAGTTGCTGGCATAAAGAGCATTACCGGAGAAGGAAGGGCTGGCAGGGAACTCAAGAGGCCCGGAGTTTCCGTTAGCGGCAACATCACTCACCTGGCCCTGAGGGGTCACGCGAACAATGGCATTGCGCTCATTGGCGGCAACATAAAGATCGCCGTTGGACGCGAATGTGATACCGTCGGCTCCCAGAAGCAATGGGTCCTTTACGAACTGCTGAACCTGACCAACCGTACCGTCAGCATTCACTCCAATGCGATCTATAGATCCCGTGCCTGTATTAGACGAGTAAAGCATGCCATCGGTCCAGAACGCCAGGCCGTTGGTGCTGATACGCTGGTCTTGTCGCTCAGATATAAAGCCGGAAGCAAATGTGCCGGTGACTCCGGTTGAAGCCACGATATAGATATTTCCGGAAGCCCCACCCGAGACGTACAGCCTGCCCGATGTATCAAATGCGAGGCCGTTTGCTCCCGTAACGCCTGTGGCGAAAGTCACTACGTCGCTTGCGCTAATCTGGCTGCCACCCAATGCTCCTGAACCGACGCGCAGGATAACGTCACCACTCGCCATATACAGGTTACCTGCTGCGTCGAAAGCCATACCCGACGCCGTGCGGGGGAGTGTCCCAAGGGTTTCCAGGTTGTTAGTGGATGGTGTGAACCTGAAGAAGCGACGCGAATCGAGGTCTGACGTATACAAACGCCCTTGGCTGTCAGATGCTAACCCTTCAATCCTGATTCCTGCCACACTTGCAGGGTCTAGGTCTACCGCTATAGATACAGGCGCTTGCGTCTGCATACGAGCAAGTGATGTAAATGGACTTGCAGCCATCACTAACAAGGCGACAAGGCCAATTGAGACTGTGAAACGCTTCATGTTTAACTTG
>JBDSDS010000044.1:0-5474 GCA_039920445.1 Chloroflexia bacterium | reverse complement strand
CCCATCAAGGCGGCGGCGCACGCTAGGCGCAGGGTTGAGAGCCGCCTGCAGTCGCACGTTCAGCAGATTCTCAGCGGTGTGCCGATCGTGCAGGCGTTCGCCCAAGAAGAGAGGGAGCAACTGCGCTTCAAAGAGTTCACGCGAGCCGCTATCAAGGCACAGCAGCGCAGTAGAGCGCTTAGCAGCGTATACAATCTTGGCTCTGGCCTGATTACGGTGATTGGGACCGCCGCAATACTCTGGCTAGGCGCGCACCATGTGCTGCAAGGCCGACTAACAATCGGCAGCGTGCTTGTATTTCTCTCTTACGTGGGCCTCTTACAGAGACAGATGAAAGTCTTTACGGGCATCCACAACACCTTGCAGGCAGCTGGAGGCAGCGTTGACCGCACCGTGGAAGTGCTGGACGCCGAGTCTGAGGTAATGGACAAGCCAGGCGCGCCCGTACTCCCGCCGATCCAAGGGCACATAAGCCTGGAGAACGTCACGTTCGGCTATGAGCTGCACAGGCCAGTAATCAGGGATGTATCTCTGGAGGTATTGACGGGACAGACAGTAGCCATCGTGGGGCCGACCGGCGCGGGCAAGACTACCCTGGTCGGCCTGGTGCCTCGCTTCTTTGATCCGTCGGCCGGGAGGGTGTTGATAGACGGTCGGGATGTTCGGGATGTCCAGATGAAGAGCTTGCGCGCTCAGGTTGCGCTGGTCTTGCAGGAGCCTTTTCTCTTCCCTATATCCATCGCCGATAATATTGCCTATGGCCGCCCGGACGCGTCACACGAGGAGATAGAGGCAGCGGCCCGTGCCGCTAACGCCCATGACTTCATTACTAGGCTCCCCGATGGCTACGACACCGTGATCGGCGAGAGAGGAGGCACGCTCTCAGGCGGAGAAAAGCAGAGGCTGTCCATAGCCAGGGCGCTGCTCAAGGATGCGCCGGTCCTGATATTGGATGAGCCGACCAGCGCCCTTGACGCTGAGACCGAGCATCTGCTGCTGGATGCGCTACACCGCTTGATGCAGGGGAGGACTACCCTGATCATAGCGCACCGCCTGTCAACTATCATCGGCGCGGACCAGATTGCCGTGATGAAAGAGGGCAGGCTGATAGAACGTGGCACCCACGCAGAGATGCTGGGTAGGGGCGGCTTCTACTCTCGCCTTTTCAGGCGACATCTGCGTCGGCAGCGCTCCGTCGTTCGCCAGATACCCGCTAACGGGTTGGCGCGCCATGCGGTGACCGTGAGAGGGGGCAGCCAGCCCCACCTGGTGGAAATCGGACAGGGCGAGAAGAATGGTCGGTAGAGTGCCCCCACCTGGTGCCAGCGTACCGCGCCTCTGCTGGTGGCTGCTGCGCTACCCATTCCGTAGATGGTCGTGGCTGCTCGCCACGGTCGTCGTAATGTTGCTGAAGATAGGGTTAGACCTGCTGAAGCCCTGGCCCATGAAGATACTTATAGACTATGCACTGAGCGGCAAACCCGTGCCGGATGTGCTTGCATCCGTCTTGCAGCAGATGCCCGGCGGCGCTTCGCGTGAAAGTCTAATAACCTGGAGCGTCGCGGCGACGATTCTTCTCTTCCTCCTCAGCTGGGCGCTGGGTCTGGCGACCTCGTACGTAGATACGGGCTTCGGCTTGCGCATGAATTATGACCTCGCGGGCGACCTGTTCGGGCATCTACAGAGGCTTTCGTTGCGGTTCCACAGGCGCAAATCAACGGGCGACTCGATACGACGAGTGACCACCGACACCGGCGCGGTATCCACCATCGTCAAAGATGCCCTGCTGCCGGTGTTGATCGCATTCGTTACCCTGGCAGCGATGTTTGGTATCATGTGGCAGTTGGACTCTGCCCTGACGCTCTTATCGCTTGCCGTGGTACCATTCCTGATGCTAGTGTTTAGGCTCTTCTCCGGGTCGATGCAGGAACGCAGCTACAGACAGCAAGAGATGGAAGGCCGCATGTACGACGTGGTTGAGCAGACGCTCTCCGCTATGCCCGTGGTGCAGGCTTTCGGCGCGGAAGGACGAGCCGAGCAGCGCTTTCGAGGGGCTACGAATGACACGCTAGACGCCACTCTCTCGACTACCAGGGCCCAATTCCGCTTCAAGGTGCTGACGGGTTCAGGCACGGCCCTTGGCACGGCTGGCGTCCTTTGGGTAGGTGCGCTGCATGTTCTGGAAGGGAGCCTCACGATTGGCAGCATCCTTGTGTTCATCGCTTATCTTGGCTCTCTGTATGGGCCAATCGAATCGGTGATGTACATGTCGTCTACCATCCAGACGGCAATCAGCAGGGTGCGACGAGTGGTAGAGGTGCTGCATACCGACGAGGAGGTGAAGAACAAGCGTCGCGCTCGCCCGTTGCGGCGCGTGACAGGCCATATTCTGCTGGATAATGTGACCTACGGATATGAGAAGGGACGTCCAGCCCTGGAGAGCGTAACTCTTGAAGCAAGATCGGGGGAGACAATCGCCATCGTGGGGCCGACCGGCGCGGGCAAGACCACCCTGGTCAGCCTGGTGCCCCGCTTCTTCGACCCCTGGGAGGGGCGCGTGCTGGTAGATGGTAAGGATGTACGCGATGTCCAGCTGAGGAGCTTACGCAGGCATGTTAGCGTCGTGCTTCAGGACCCGTTCCTCTTCCCTATGACCATAGCCGAGAATATCGCGTATGGCCGCCCCAATGCGTCGTTCAGCAGGATCAAGGCGGCAGCTCTGGCTGCCAACGCCCACACTTTTATCGAGCGGCTGCCGGACGGTTACGATACTGTACTGGGAGAGCGCGGGGCTACGCTTTCGGGGGGAGAGCGGCAGCGCCTCTCGATAGCCAGGGCGCTGCTCAAGGATGCCCCCATCCTTATCCTGGACGAGCCAACCAGCGCGCTCGACGCGGAGACGGAGGAGATGCTGCTCGAAGCGTTGGCGCGGCTGATTAAGGGTAGAACTACTCTCATCATCGCCCACCGCCTCTCGACAATACGCGACGCCGACAGGATAGGTGTCATCAAGGACCGCAAGTTGGTGGAGATGGGAACGCACGAGGAGTTGCTGGCCTGTGGGCAGGTCTACGCTCAACTTTACGCATTTCAGTTCGGGCGTAAGACCGAGCGAACCCCGGTTTATGGGTCGCCGCAGGTAGTTGAGGGGGCTTCCCGAGTATGAACATCATCCTGGCGGGTATCATGGGTCGGCACCCCTACGGGGGGGTAGCGTGGTGCTCCCTTATGTATCTGCTTGGGCTGCGCAAACTTGGGCACCGCGTCTGGTATCTGGAAGACACCGGAGAGTGCAACTTCGACCCGGTGCGCAATAGGATGGCTACCGAGCCTGACTATGCGTTGCGCTTCATCTCGTCGTGCTTGCGTCCTTTCGACCTGGACGAGCGTTGGTGTTATATTGACTGGCGGGGAAATTATCACGGCCACACTCGCGAGGCGTGGCGGGAGGTTTGCGCGGGTGCGGACCTGCTCCTCAACCTATCGGGTGGGTGCTGGTCCTGGCGTGATGAGTATGCCTCCATCCCACACTCGGCGTATATTGATAGCGATCCAGTCTTCACCCAGAGAAGCATCGCCAGGCGCGGGGGTGTTGCCGAGGAGTTCTTTTCTCGGTTTGGGGCGCTCTTTACCTTTGGGCGCAATATTGGCACGAGTAGCTGTTCCGTCCACACCGGCCCGCTCTCATGGAGCCACACCTGGCAGCCAGTATGCTGCGATGAGTGGGGGCCAAGCGGAGATGCGCCACGACCCTGCTTTACTACTGTCATGACGTGGAGAGTTCGCAAGCTAGAGGATCTTGGCGGGAACAAGGGTCGCGAGTTCAAGAAGGTGTTACGCCTTCCCTCGATGACGGATGTGGCGCTGGAGCTTGCGGTGAGTGGCCCAAGAGAGCTGCTGGAGGCGCACGGCTGGCGATGTGTGGACGCCTTTTTGGTGTCGCACGACCTGGACTCCTATTGGGACTATATAAGCTCATCCCTGGGCGAATTCAGCGTGGCGAAACATGGTTATGTTGCGGCGAATAGTGGCTGGTTCAGCGACCGCACGGAATGCTACCTGGCGAGCGGGCGACCTGCCGTCGTGCAGGATACCGGTTTCAGTGCACATCTGCCCACGGGTGAAGGGCTCTTGGCTTATAGGAGCGTTGAAGAGGCTGTTGCGGGTATAGACGCGATTGTAGCGGATTATGAGCTACATGCGCGGCGCGCCAGGGAATTGGCGATAGAACATTTCGCGTCGGAAGTTGTTTTACCACCCCTGTTGGAGCGTGCTACCACTCGCAGCACTGAAGAGCAGGTGAAGCATGGGTGAGCCTTTGAGAGTTCTACACCTGGCCCCGCTCTGGTACCCTATATCGAGAGATGCGCCAGGCGGGATCGAGACTTTCCTGTTTCGGCTAGTATCCGCACTCAAAAAAGGGGGTTGCGCAGTCAGCCTTATCGGGAGCGGGGACTCTGAGGTGGAGGCTGAGCTGGTTCCGGTCGTGCCTGAGGGCCTTTACAGCCAAATGGCCGCAGGGAGAGCGGCAGAATATGTTTATTATGAGCAGCACCAGCTTGCCTTGGCCATTGACCTCTGCCACGAACGGGAGTTTGATGTGATTCACTCCCACATCGGCCCTGCTGCATACGCGCTGTCTGCGGTGACGGGTATCGGCGCACGAGTGCTCCACACGGTTCATACGCCTGTTTACCGGGACATGGAATGGTTCGTTTCTCGTCATCCCAACATACGTCTATCGGCTGTCAGCGAGTGGCAAAGCAGAAAGCTCAGGGAAGCGGGGGCGGCTGACTGCTGTGTTATCCCTAACGGCATTGATGTTGAAGATTTCACATTCAGCGACAAGCCTGGAGGTGGTCTGCTGTTCGTTGGACGTATGGAGCGTGCTAAAGGTGCGGATATTGCCGTGCGGGTGGCTCGAGAGTTAGGGCTACCTCTCACGCTGGCTGGACCGATTGTGGAGAGGGAATTCTTCGAGGAGAGCGTTGCGTCTTATCTCGACGGCCAGATACGCTATCTGGGGGTGGTAGACCACGCGGGCAAGAACGTTCTCCTTGGTCAGGCGAAGTGTATGCTGCTGCCTTTTCGGGTGGAGGAGCCGTTCGGAATGGTTAGCCTCGAGGCGATGGCGTGTGGCACGCCTGTAGTGGCCCTCTCAAAGGGTGCGCTGCCCGAGATAGTGGAGCCGTCGCTTACGGGATACCTGGCGCAGGACGAAACCGAGCTTGGGGAGTTGCTGTTGCGGGCGATGGAATTGGACAGGGCAGAGATACGGGCAAGGGGTGCCGAGCGGTTCGGTATTGAGAGGACCGCCGAACTGTATTACCGCCTCTACAGAGAGATCGCGGCAAATGCCATTGATAGCAGTGAGGGTGCGCGAGTATGCTGATCGTTGTGTCGGGTGCCATAGGCCGCTCAGGGCTGGGTGGGCAAGCCTGGGTCTACATGCAGTATATGCTTGGGTTGCGCGC
>JBDSDS010000043.1:0-3228 GCA_039920445.1 Chloroflexia bacterium | reverse complement strand
CTCCGTGGGAGAGTTTAGCGCGAAGGGCCGGATCGGTCCATGCGCGAACTACTGCCTGAGAAAAAGCCTTTTCGTGGCTTGGAGGCACAAGGATTCCCCCTTCGCCAACCACTTCCGCTAATGAGCCGCCGGAGGATGAAACAACCGGGCAGCCGACCGACATAGCCTCCAGCGGGTCGAGGCCGAAGCCTTCGTAGGCCGACGGGTAGACGAAGAGCCTGGCAGCGGCCATAAGGAGGGGCTTGTCTTCCTCCGGTATGCGTCCTAGAAAGCGGACGGGCGCGTTGGGCGCATCCCAGCCGAGCGAAGCTGCCTCTCCCTTTACATCAGGGAAGATACCTTCCGGCTTCGGCACAGCACCCCCTATAGCAAGCAGCGGCTTCTCCTCACGTGTATCGCACCACTCACCCTCTAGCTCAGAAAGCGCGCCGCGCCATGCCCGAAGAAGCAGAGGCACATTCTTGCGCCTGTCGAAGCCGCCCAGGTAGAAGGCGTAATGCGCGGGCAGTCCGTAGCGAGCGCGTATCTCGTCCAACTGTTCAGGGCTGTATTCAGGGTGGGCTTCCATGCCGAGGTAAACGGTATGCACTTTATGCGGCTTAAGACCAAGCGCTTTGATCGCATCACGCCGAGAAGCCTCCGAGTCTGCCAGAACGAAACGTGCTCGCTTCACCCCTGCCACCGACAGAGCGAGATATAGTCTCATCTTGAAGGTGACTTGATAACCCGGCACAACCCACGGGATTACGTCGTGGGCTGTCACCACCGTTCTACATGGTTGCACGAGGGGGGCAGAGAGATAGGGGATATGCAGAACGTGTGCCCGTACTCGCTGTGCCCCCAGCGCTACGCCTTTTTGCTCCCATATCAGCTTCTGCACCTTCGACCCTGAGCCTTCGGGACTTACCCCGCCGGATACTCTATCAGACGTTTGCGCCTCGATGCCAGGCCGCAGAAGAGAATAACTATCATGCTTATTATATGGAGATTGGTTGAGGGCAGACCAGAGGTGATGAAGGTATTGTCCAGAGCCTGTGCGGGGCTGGTCCCAGAAGTATCCGTTCAACGCGACGCGCATGGCGAAATTATAGCACAGGAGGGGACGAGCGATAAGCGATGAGTGTTGAGTGACGAGTGAAGGAAACAGTATCGGTAGAAAACTTACTCCTTGCTCAAAGTTACCTACAGGTATAGAATAGCCCCAGATAATATCACTCAACACTCATCGCTCATCACTCGTCCGCTACCATGCCTCAGATAGACTGGGTACTATCGCGTATAAACCTGGGAACACTGCTTGACCTGGCAGCGGTGACCCTGATTTTCTACTGGCTGCTCGCCGTGGTGCAGGGGACGCGCGCTGTGCAACTTGTGCGGGGTATCATTATCCTCTGGCTGGCGTCCGCGCTCCTCTCGACCCTTTTCCAGCTTTCAACGCTTACGTGGTTGATACGAAACTCAGGCCTGGCCCTGTTGGTCTCCATCCCGATTATTTTCCAGCCCGAATTGAGACGCGCGCTTGAACAGCTTGGGCGGACGGGGACCTGGCTCAACAGGGGTCTGCTCGGAGGCCAGCGTGCCCTGGAGGTGATGATAGACGAAGTAGCCGGAGCGTGCTCCATACTCTCGCGGCAGAAGCACGGCGCGCTCATTGTAATCGAACGACAGACCGGCCTCCAGGACTACGCAGACAAGGGGGTCGCGCTCGACGCCGAAGTATCACGCCAACTTCTCTCCAATATCTTCTACCCTAACACTCCGCTGCACGACGGCGCTGTTATCATTCGCAACGGGCGCATAGTGGCTGCGGGCACAGTCTTGCCGCTATCAGATAATGTACTCAGTCCCTCCCAGTACGGCACCAGACACCGGGCCGCGCTCGGCATCTCCGAGTACTCCGATGCTATAGCCGTAGTTGTCAGCGAGGAGCGTGGGACCATCTCGCTCGCCGCCAACGGCCGCCTTGTCAGCAACCTCACGCCCGACAGGCTGCGCCGCGTGCTTGCTGAGCTATTCCGCCTGAAAACCGCCGGTTCTTGGCCTGCGACCAATTCAGACCCCAGCCCTACGGGGGATTAGGGATTAGAGGCTGTTATGAACTTTACTCCCATGATATGTCCGGTGCCGTGCTCGCTCCCGATCTCGCCGTGGGTCAGTCATTTGCGCTATGCCTATTTGGAGCGATTGGCTTTACCGTCGAGCTTGAGCGTGCCTGATTCATCACGGTGTGTGCCGGTGGTCTGTCGTAGCTCAAATTCGGCACCGTTGCGAATTACGTGATCTATCGCCCTGGCGTGTCCGAGGCCCAGGCCGTAGTCTGCTTTGAGCCAGGCGATCATATCTTTGGATTGCGTCAGGTTTTTTTCTCTTGCCATCGCGATAAAATCGTTCGGCTTCTTGCCTGTTAGTTCCTCTACCTTATCCAGGTATGCTTGAAATGACATTGTTGCCTCCAGTTCCTTCTTGCTATAGCTGAGTTGATCGGGCTTGTGCTCTAGTATAGGCTAGAGCGTGTTATGAACATCCGTAGCCGTGTGGATTGCGCCGGATGGCACGCGTTACGCTGGAAAGAATGCAGTAACCCAGTTCTGGCAAAATTTCTTTCGCTATTCGCCCAACGCGCGTATTGAGATCGAAGATGTTTTTGGATTGGGAAACCGATGTATAATGCGCTGGAAGTACAACTGGGTTGATGTTGTGGGAAAGAAGGAACACGCCCGAGGAGTGGACATATTCAAAGTGAAGAATGGTTCCATCTGCGAAAAGATGTCGTACGTGAAGGGATGACAGTGGCTCTGTTGCTGGAGCATAGGCGAAAATGTCGATTCAACTCCAAAACACAGATTGGTTACGTGAAAAAACTCCGTCTAACACCCTTATGGAGGATATTATACGGAGTGATTCCGTATAATCACTAGTTGGGCAGCGGAATTTGGATACAACCATGCATTTGAAGTGTATTTACTGAGGAAGAGGTGAATATGCGTTACATTGATGTGCAGACTTGGTCTCGACGTAATCATTTTAGATTATTTAGTAGCTTTAATCACCCCCATTTCAGTATGTGTGTAAACGTCGATTTGACAGCATTTTATCCATTCGTGAAGCGCAATGGATATTCGTTCACCGTATCCATGGTGTACGTCATCTCTCGGGCTTCGAATGCGATTCCAGAATTCAGGTATCGCATTCGAGGGAATCAAGTTGTAGAGCACGAGATTGTGAACC
>JBDSDS010000042.1:0-9916 GCA_039920445.1 Chloroflexia bacterium | reverse complement strand
GATGCACCCGCGCACCACTAAAGACATCATTTGGAACAAAGAATCTGTGCATGACTATCTTTTAGTGACGAGGGGTGAGTGGTAATTGCTAATTGCATTTCACGTTTCACGTTTCACGTTTCACGTTTCACGTTTCACGTTTCACGTTTCACGTTTCACGTTTCACTCACCGCTTGCTAGCCTTATCGAAGGTGCGGCGCGTGATGAAGACCATTAGACCTACTAAGACAACTACCAGAAGGGCCAGGGCGAAAAGTTTATAAAGGCCACGTGGCAACTCGAAGCCGAGGATAATCAATGTATCAGTTGTACTGGTGAGCAGAAACGCGAGCACACCGAAGATGCCGCACAGCAGGTAGAATATGAAGACTACCTGCTGCTGGCTGAAGCCTATATCGAGCAGGCGGTGATGCAGATGCCCACGATCTGCGGACAAGGGCGAGCGACCTCGATAGAGCCTGTAGATGATCATGTACACCCCGTCGAGCAGTGGGATACCGAGCACGAGCAGCACAGAAGCCATCTTCGCGCCGCCGATAATCGAGATTACGGCTAATGCGAAGCCGAGGAACATCGCGCCCGAGTCGCCCATGAAGATTCTCGCGGGATGGATATTGTATGGGAGGAAGCCGAGCGTCGCCGCCCCCAGGATGAGAGGTAGGTAAGCCAGCGTATATTGCTCCAACCGCAACGTGATAATGAACATCACCAGGCACGCCACCACCGACACTCCACCCGCCAGCCCGTCCAGCCCGTCGATCCAGTTGATGGTGTTGGTCATGCCGACTATCCAGAAGATAGTGAAGACGACCGCAACGGCAAGCGGCAGCACAATCGCCCCACCGAAAGGATTCTGCACCGACAAAGCCAGCACGCCCGCCCCTTGGTCGTAATGGAGGGTACCGGCAGGTTCAAAGACTCCAGGCGCAATCTCGTTGGGCTGGCCCGGCCAGAACAGCGCCGGTAGGATGACCAGCAAGGCTGCACCAATCTGCCACAGGAGCCTGGGGATTGGCCTCACTCCGCGCACATCATCAACAGCCATAACGAGGGTGACAATCCCCGCCCCGGCCAACGCGAACAAGATGCGGGCAGGCTCAAACAGCCCGTTCCCTTTTAGCGGCGCCTGAAGGCTGTGAACATTTAGACCGAACATCAAAAGAATGCCGATGGCGAAGGCTGCATACATCGCCAGTCCACCAAGCCTCGGCACCGGAACTATGTGTACGCGCCTTGCCGCGCCCGGCTTATCGACCATCCCACGCTGGATGGCAAAGCGACGCACAAGCGGAGTAAGCCCCAGCGACACCGCAAGCGTGACGGCGAAAATTGCCAGCATAGCCCCTACATGTGGAGACAAACCGTTCTCCTATCCGAAGTAACTTTCAACTATATGCGAGTAAATCCTGGACCTCGCGTACCAAGCTGCTATTGTCATTCTGAACGCAGTGAAGAATCCGTTCTCTCAGTTCAGACTTCACCCGTACGGATTCTTCACTGCGTTCCGAATGATAAAGGAGAATCGGTTCTCAAGCCTCAAGGCCTTTATTTATGCGAGCGGTTAATATAACAATAAACTCTTGGTGCCCTTGGCGTCTTGGTGGTTAAATACCAATCCTAAGACGTGCCGAACTGCCTGTCGCCCGCGTCTCCTAGCCCTGGCACGATATAGCCTTGCTCGTTCAGATGAGTATCGACGGCTGCGATATGGATAGGCACGTCGGGGTGCTCGGAGTGAAACCTCTCCACTCCCTCAGGAGCTTCTATCAGGCCAATATACTTTATCCGCCTGGCCCCCCAGTCCTTCAACACCTGTACTGTAGCGGTGGCCGAGCCTGCCGTGGCGAGCATCGGGTCGAGCACGAAGCATATATCAACAGTAGGCTCAACCGGCAGCTTATTGTAATACTCTACTGGAAGCAGCGTGCGATGGTCACGGTAGAGGCCGATGTGCCACACCTGGGCCGTCGGTATCATATCGAGCGCGGCGTCCACCATCCCAACCCCCGCCCTCAAGATTGGCACCAGGCCAACTCGCTCTGTCAGCTTGCGGCCTGTCATCTCGGCTAGGGGCGTCTGTACAGTGACCTCTTCACACTTGAGGTCCTGGGTCGCCTCGTAGAGCAGCAGGCTCGTGATCTCGCGCACCACTTCGCGGAACTTCTTCGGCTCAGTCTCCACCGAGCGCATAAGCACGAGTTTGTGCTGTATCAGAGGGTGGTTCGATATGTGTAATTCCTTCACCCTGTCACCTACGAGGAGGGCCTATCGAGACCGGGCACAGGGAACCGCCCGCAAAGCTCAAGCGCCTGACGGCTCACGCGCGATTTCATCTCTTCGTCGTTTGGCGCACGCAGCATATCGCCGATGAACCCGGCAATAAGGTCCATCTCGGCCTCTTTGAATCCTCTGGTGGTTACAGCAGGAGTGCCGACACGGATACCACTCGCCTTCGCGGGGGGCTGTGGATCGTATGGTATGGCGTTCTTATTGACAGTGATACCTACCTCGTCGAGAGCGTGTTCGGCATCTCGGCCCGTAACACCAAGCGGGCTAACATCTACGAGCATCAGGTGGTTATCCGTGCCGCCTGATACGAGACGCAGACCTGCTTTCTCTAACCCGGTGGCCAATCTCTGGGCGTTCGTCACAATCTGCTGTTGATATTCCTTAAAGGCAGGCTGGAGGGCCTCTTTGAACGCTACTGCCTTCGCCGCGATAACGTGCATAAGCGGGCCACCCTGTATACCAGGGAAGACGCTCTTATCAAGGTCCTTTGCATATTGCGCCTTGCAGAGTACCATCCCGCCTCTTGGGCCGCGTAAGGTTTTGTGCGTTGTAGTCGTTACAAAATCGGCATATGGGACAGGAGATGGGTGCAGCCCGGCGGCGACAAGCCCCGCGATGTGCGCCATGTCTACCATCAGCAGAGCGCCAGCAGCGTCGGCTATCTGCTTGCACCTTTCAAAATCAATGATGCGTGAATAGGCGCTCGCCCCGACCACCAGCACTCGCGGACGCTCCTCGATGGCTTGCTTTTCGAGGGCATCGTAATCTATTCGCTCGGTTTCGCGGTCTACAGAATATGAGGTTGCCTGGTAGAGTTTGCCTGAAAAGTTGATATGGTAGCCGTGGGTGAGGTGGCCGCCGAACGCCAGACCCATGCCAAGTATCTTATCGCCTGGCTGCAAGACGGCCATGTACGCCGCCATGTTTGCCTGCGCGCCGGAGTGTGGCTGGACATTGGCGTGCTCGGCCCCGAATATCTCTTTAGCCCTCTCGATAGCCAAGCTCTCAGCCACGTCAACGTGCTCGCAGCCGCCGTAGTACCGCTTGCCGGGGTAGCCCTCGGCGTACTTGTTGGTGAGCACCGAGCCTTGTGCTTCGAGCACGGCGCGACTGACGTAGTTCTCAGATGCAATAAGCTCAATCTTGTCGTGCTGTCGGCGCTCTTCGTCCTTGATAGCCTGCCATAACTCAGGGTCTACCTCTTCAAGAGGCGGGTCGTTGTTGCCCAGTTCTTGCGTCTGCCGGGAAAGAGTGGTATACATTCTCCGTGCTCCCCTCGCTCTAATTTTAGTCTTGAAGTAGGACTACCGCCGCTTCGTCTGCCGGTGAATCCCTATTCAATATGCCGTAATCTGAGCCTGATTACGGCATTATACACCGTTGGCCGGGATGGTGCATCGGCATAGATGGTGTAACCCATTGGTAGTAGTCCTAATGTACACTCGAACCGTCCATTTACTAGCCCGAAAAGGGCATAGGGTAACCCCAAGGAGGCTGATATAATGAATCAAGAGCCTACACAGGCCCAGCTTAACAACTCGAAGATGAACGTGCTCGTCACCGGAGGCGCGGGGTATATCGGCAGCATAGCGACCGAGATGCTCCTCGACGCAGGCCATACCGTGGTAGTCTATGACAACCTCGTGAAAGGCCACACGGGAGCGGTTGATCCACGCGCCTACTTTGTAGAAGGCGACCTCAACGGGGGCGCGCTGCTAGAAGATACGCTACGCACCAACCGTATTGACGCTGTTATGCACTTCGCTGCCTTCTCGCTCGTTCCCGAGTCGATGCAAGACGCAGCCAAGTACTTCAGCAACAACGTCTCAGCAAGCGTCACCCTGGTAGAGGCGATGGTGCGCACAGGCGTAAAGATGATAGTCTTCTCCTCGTCAGCCGCGACCTACGGCCTTCCCGACGAAGTGCCGATAAAGGAAAGCGACACAACCGCGCCTATCAACCCTTACGGCGAGTCGAAACTGATGTTCGAGCGGATGCTGCGCTGGTTCGATGAGGTCCACGGCATCAGGTTTGTGTCATTGCGCTACTTCAATGCGGCGGGCGCTTCGGAGAAGTACGGCGAGGTCCACGACCCGGAGACACATCTGATACCGATAGTGCTACAGGTGGCTCTTGGACAACGACCATCAATACAGATAGCAGGCGATGATTATCCCACATCAGACGGCACGGCTGTCCGAGACTACGTTCACGTCGAGGACCTGGCGGACGCTCATATTCTGGCCCTGAAGTGGCTTTCAACAGGAGGCGAGTCCCGTATCTTCAATTTAGGTAATGGGCTTGGCTTCTCGGTAAAGGAAGTAATCGAAACGGCACGTAAAGTTACGGGCCATGAGATACCGACCCAGGTCGGTCCCCGCCGAGCAGGCGATCCGCCCACACTGGTGGCATCATCAGAGGAAATAACCAAGACCCTGGGCTGGAAGCCGAATTACCCGGCTCTGGACCAGATAATACAAACAGCCTGGGACTGGCACCGGCGCCACCCAATGGGCTACCAATAAAGGGGCATTCCAATACCCCACAATAGAAAAGAGGGCGCGCATGGCTAACGATTTATCATTCAGCGAGAGGTTTGGCCGGGAACCGACTGTAATCACCCGATCTCCGGGACGAGTAAACCTGATAGGCGATCAAACAGACTACAACATGGGCTTTGTGCTGCCTTTCGCAATCGACAAATACACCAAATTAGCCGCCGCGCCCCGCGCTGACCGCACCCTCCGCATCCATTCTGAGAGAGCAGACGATACTATTGAGGTAAAGCTTGATGGGCATATTGGGCCGCTTGGTGAGTTGTCTCATTGGGCCAATCACGCTCGCGGCGTCGCCTGGTGGATGTCTCAGCAGCAATACACGCCTGTAGGAGCCGACATCCTCATATGGGGCGACCTCCCGGTGGGCGCGGGCCTGTCGTCTTCAGCGTCACTCCTGATGGGACTGATCGGTACGATGTCCGCCCTTTCAGGCTGGAGCATACCCCGCGCCGAGATGGCGCGCGCCGCCCAAAAGATCGAGAACGACTTTATAGAGGTGCCTACAGGCATAATGGATCAGACCGCAATCGGCATGAGCGAACCCGGCTCTGCTCTCCTGTTAGATTGCCGTTCGATGTCGATACATCAGGTGCCGCTCAATCTCGATGCTCGCGGCCTTTCGATAGTGGTGGTCAACAGCGGTATCGCCCGCGACCTCTCAGAGTCTGCATACGCCCGCAGGCAGAAGGAGTGTGAGGCAAGCCTGGGCGCGCTCAAAGTAATTACCTACGACCTCAGCTTGCGGTCGCTACGCGACATCAGCATGGAGATGCTCACCAGCCACGGCAGTAAACTTTACCCAACCCTTTACAAGCGCGCTCGCCATGTTGTCAGCGAGAACCAACGCGTATTGCAAACAGTATCTGCGCTTGGGGACTCCGACTTCGAGACTGTAGGCCAGTTGATGAACGATTCGCACAACAGCCTCAAGAACGACTTCGAGGTAAGCAACGCCTTCATGGACAAGCTGGTGGAGCTAGCTCAACAAGAAGAAGGCACACTGGGTGCGCGCATGACGGGAGGGGGATTTGGGGGCTGCACGGTGAACCTTGTGCCAACCGCAAACCTGCGGAGCTTCACACGTAACGTCCCCAGGCGGTACGCAGAAGAGACCTCTCTCCACGCCAGGGCTTATATAGTCAAACCTTCGGGTGGCCTGGAAGTAGATATGCTGTAAAAACACAAAGGAAAATACAAACCGAAGGGGCGGCTTGTCAGCCGCCCCTTCTTAGTTAATTGCTGTGGTTGCCTGCTGCATCAGTGATCACCTGCTCAAGCCCCCATCATTGGTATTGAAGCAGTTGCTATTCTATAGGATCTAAGGTGACGTTGAGTATGTTTACTAGGCCGTCTATATATACACGTCCAAGTACTCCACTGAAGGAGATCTTGATCCAATCAGCATCTGGGTGAGAGGCAATCCAGCGCCGTAATTCCTCTACTTGATCCTTTGTAATCCCGAAATAGACATCGCTGAGCCATGTCGCATTATCAAGGCCAGTAACTCGCAATCGCGGTGACAAGGACATGTATACTCCAAGGTTATAGAAACCATCATCCAGGTCTGTCACACTTACGTCTCTGCCCCTCTTCGCACGGACCTCCACTATTCGAACCCAACCCTCCCAGCCTTCTATCCTCTGCCCCTCTGTATAGTGTACATAGTCAACGAATTCGTCTGGCAACTCTCTATGTATGGATGGTGTAGCAGGGTGCCGAGCGAGTATGCATTCGGTTGTACGCCTAATCTCCCAGAATGAGGGGGCAGTCTCAGCTTTAGGCGTACCCATCGCCCCAGCCGTCACCGTCGCGGGGGCTGACGTGGGAAATGTGGTGTTCTCGCACGAAAGAGGTGTTCGGGTAGGAGCAGGTTGCGAAGCGGTGGCGAGTGGTACAGCAGAGACAGAGGTAGGTGTGATAGCCACACCTTCCGTGGGCTGTTCAGACCCAAGAGGCTTTTGAGCGCCAGAAGTGGAGCAACCAGCGATGGCTAACACAAGGGTCAGCAAAATAGCCGCACGTATTGCATAAATATGCCTGCTAGCTTTGAGGGTCGGCTTCATTGTCCCTCACTACTCGTTATGTTGCCTGGTGCGGAAGATCATCTTGATCGGAGTGCCTTCGAACCCGAACGCCCCTCGTATCTGGTTCTCCAGGTAGCGCTTATAAGAAAAGTGGACCGACTCGGCGTCGTTGGTGAAGAAAACAAATGTGGGCGGCCTGATGTCTGCCTGGGTCGCATAGTAAAACTTGACCCATTTGCCTGGCTTTGATGCGGGCGGGTGGGCGTCGACCGCCTCTTTGACCAGCCTGTTCAACTGGCCGGTCGAGATACGCTTGGTGCGCTCCTGGGCGACCTTGAGGGCCATCGGCAGCACCTTGTTCACGCGCTGGCCGAACTTGGCTGAGATGAAGGCAAATGCCACGTACGGCATGAAGTTTAGCTCCTGCCGGAGATGGTCCGTGTACTGGTAGATTGTGTTCGAGTCCTTCTCCACCAGGTCCCACTTGTTCACAACCAGCACGCAGCCCTTGCTTTCTTCAAGCACGTAGCCCGCGATGTGAGTGTCCTGCGCTGTTATCCCTTCGGTCGCATCAATCACGAGCAGCACCACGTCGGCCCGCTGGATAGCCTTGAGGGTGCGTATCACCGAGTACCGCTCGATGCCAGGCTCAACACGCCCGCGCCGCCTGATGCCCGCTGTATCGATCAGCGTAATGGTGTGAGTCGCTGCTTCTTCGCCTTCGCCTTCTGTGTACTCGAAAGGAGTATCGACCGCATCACGCGTAGTGCCAGGGATATCCGATACTATAACGCGTTCTTCGCCCAGGAAAGCGTTCAACAGCCGCGACTTGCCGACGTTCGGCCTCCCCACGATGGCGATCTTGATGTGGTCCTCGTCCTCTTCTTCAGGAGAAGGCGCGATAGCGAACGCTTCTACCACCTTATCGAGAAGGTCGCCTGTATTGATCGAGTGCTTGGACGACATAGGGATCGGCTCGCCCACGCCAAGATCGTAGAACTCAACCGCGTTCAGACGGCGCTCTTCGGAGTCGGCTTTGTTCGCGGCCAGAATCACAGGCTTATGTGACTTTCTCAGGATCTCCGCAATATCGTTGTCGGCAGCAGTCAGGCCGGTCTTGGCGTCTACCATAAAGAGGATGACGTCGGCTTCCTCGATGGCGGTCTCTGCCTGCTCACGGGTCCGCTCCATGATGTCTTCTTCGGTGACTTCGCCTTCCGGCCCTGTGCCTGGTCCGGCCATGTGGCCCATCACCATGCCTCCCGTATCTATGACTGTAAACTGCACACCGTTCCAGTCAGTGTCACCATAAATACGGTCACGGGTTGTGCCAGGCACATCTTCGACGATTGCGCGCTGCTCACCGATCAGCCTGTTGAAAAATGATGATTTGCCGACATTCGGCCTGCCGACGATTGCCAGTACGGGTCTGGGCATCTTACTAATGCTCTCCTAGCCACAATAAGCGAGATTTCACGCCAAATATGAGGTCTTGCGTGCCCTCAAGAGGCGATACTTTCAGTCAAATACAAAAAGATAGGCACAGAGGCCATCATAAATTGTATCACACTAGCCGTACAGGAGCAACCTTAACGAAATTATGAATTATGAAGTGACTACTCACCGTCCCTTAGCCCGAACGCTTCGCGGATTGCAGCGCGCTGCAATCGGTGGAACGTCTGCGCCAGGTTTTCGGGTGTGTAGGGTTGGCGCATCTCCAGCCGCCCTTGCTCTAGCCACCATTGCATCAGCGCTATACGCGCCCCCGCCAGATAGTTCGCCAGTACGTCGAACGGGATGGCGCTGTCGGCTTCGACAAAGGCGACACGCAGGTTCGCTTCGATTTCCTGCACGCTTGAGTCACGGATTCGTCGCAGGATCAGCGGGCCGTCCTTGCCCTGAAAAATAGGATACAAATGCACCCACGCCTCCTTGAGATGCCGGTATGCAGATGTCATCTCCGGTGGCGCTTCAGGAGACAGCAACTCTTCTCGGGAGAGGGGGTGGGGGTAGAGTGGCCCGAAATGAAACTCGCTGACGATGGCTTCGTGGCAGCTCATGAGTAAATCGTCTTTGCTGCTGTAGTGCAGATAGAACGTGGTACGCCCGACGTTGGCGCGATCCACAATGTCCTGAATCGTGATCGCATCATATTTACGCTCACTGATCAGCTCAATCAGCGCCTTTTGTAGCAATTCACGCGTGCGCTGTATCCGGCGGTCAATCTTCGCCATAAAGCATCCTCAGTTGAGCAATCTTACTCTCCCGGTGTGGGCAGAGCATTGAGCGTGAGGTTTCTGAACAAGTCGCTCACACTGTTCACTAACGAACATAAATCGCGCTTTGATTATTGACTTCATCGGCGAAAGACCGTAGTCTGAGCATGAAACGTCTCAAATTATACTTGGAGAAACAACCATGTCCCAAACTCACGAGAGGCCCGACCGCGGGTCGACCCCCGGCACACCACGCTGGGTGAAAGTGTTTGGTATCGTCGCACTCATCCTGGTCCTGCTGCTTGTCGTCATAATGCTCATCGGCGGTGGTGAGCATGGCCCTGGTCGCCACATGCCGTCCGGTGACCCTGGTGGTGGCTACACACTACCCATAGAACACAGAATACAACAATCATGACCAAGACCATGACCATGCCACCTCCCCTACGCAAGTTGATGCTAACAGTCCATCTCACTGCATCGGTCGGCTGGATCGGCGCTGTCGTTGCGTACCTGGCGCTCGGTGTCTCCGCTGTGACCAGCCAGGATGCTCAGACGGTGCGTGCCGCCTGGATCGCGATGGAGTTGACCGGCTGGTTTGCCATCGTCCCGTTGGCTCTCGCCGCGCTACTGACCGGACTTGTCATGTCACTCGGCACCCAATGGGGCTTGTTCCGGCACTATTGGGTCGTGATCACACTCATGCTGACCATCCTTTCCACCGTCGTCTTGCTGTTACACATGCCGACCGTGAGCTCCCTGGCAGACGTGGCGCGAGAGGCGGACAGTGTCAACTTCGGCGGGCATGGGGGCGACCTCTTCCATGCCG
>JBDSDS010000041.1:0-3290 GCA_039920445.1 Chloroflexia bacterium | reverse complement strand
CGTGCCTAACATCTTTGGCGAACTGTTCGATTATCTCTACGAGTACAACCCCTGGTTCGCACGCTTCCACAGGTCGCTGCCCGATATGTTCTGGATGGAGTATGAGTGGGACGGCAAGATCGATATCGAGATACGCGAACGCTCGCCCCTCAACCTGGAAGACCCTCGCGCCCTCAAGCGCATGGTCATGCCGAGAGAGTCGCCTGTTACGTCGCTCAAGCGAACGGCAACCACGGTGGGCGATGAGTTCCTGCCCAGGAAGGTGAAGGGCCTCATCACAAATGCAAGACGCCAGAAGCGCACTCCGGCCCGTAAAGTGAACCTTGAAAGCATCCTCGCCTGTCCTGCATGTGCGAGTGATGTGAAGAGGCTGCGTGATGCGGTCAAATGCAACGGCTGCTCGCGCGTTTATCCTATAGAGCGCGGCTTCCCGATGATGCTACTCGACCAGGATATGCGTAACAGACCTGGGGACGACGCTGCGGAATTACGAATTACGAATTACGAATTACGAATTGACGCTAGTTCTTCTGATTCGTAATTATGGACCACTGACTAAAGTACTTCTATGAAGATGCAGCGTTTCCCCACATTTTTCAGCCTTTGCTTGATAGCGATTATGGTTCTGTCCTCATGTGACCTGAGTCCAACGCCTACGCCCACGCCTACAGTTTCGCCGACGCTCGTGCCTCCGACATCTACCTCGCAGCCTACGCGCCCACCAACCCAGACGCCCACCCCTACTCTCACCCCGACACAGACCCCGCAGCCCACAATCATTTCGATACCCAGCCCTCAGGCAACTGTCGCCATCACTGGCAGCATCAATTTCACCCGCCAGCAATACAACGAGGCGTTGAAGAAGTGGCGCGATGCCGCCGTGCGGGAGTACGAACTGGTAGTCAGGTTCGAGGCTTTTTCGCCTTTCGCGGGTACGTGGAACCTTCACGTGCTGGAAGATGTTCCTGAGATAATTAGCTTTAGACGCCTGATGGACACTCCGACCACCCCCACTGTAGGTGGTGATGCCCTCAAGTTCCTTGCGGTAGACGACAGGTTTGCCCTTATCGAGGACAGGCTGACGAGAGTCGAGACGAACTCGCTAAGCTCGATAGACCGGCAGTCGGACTTCCTGGTTACTTTCGACGCGACCTATGGTTATCCAGCGTCAGTAGAGGTGAAAGCCAAACCGAACGCATCGGTGAGCGATATAGACAGCAGTGTGAGGGTAGAGAGTCTGAAGATAATCAGGCGCGGTACACCTGTCGTGCCTTAGCAACGAGTTCAAGGTTCAAGGTTGTATGGCGTTCTAACCTTGAACCTTGAACTTTGAACCCTAGTTGGCAACGGTGATCCCACACATCTCCAGCAACCGTTGGCTATAGCGCATGGGCCAGCCTGTCAGTTTGCGGCGCTGGTCGTTGAGGGCGTGGGTGTCGGAGCCTGAGGACGTGAGAAGGCCACGGTCGGTGCAGAGCTTGAGGTAATAGGCGATATCGTAAGCCGAGTGATAGGGGTGCCATACCTCGAAGCCCATCAGGCCAGCGGCTATCATCTCCTCCAGGGTTTCCTGGCTTGGCGGGTTGAAGCCGGGTTCTGCTCGTGCAGGGTGCGCCAGGATCGGAATTGCTCCGCTCTCACGCGCAATCTGCATCACTTCGCGCATGTCTCGCTGTGGTAGGAAATCGACGCCTACCGTCTTGGCAAGTTCGTGAGCCTCTTTCATGTTGGGCGCATACTCGTGCTTGATTAGCGCCTGGAAGATGTGATACGGGGCCACAGATTGTCCTCTGGTGCAGATATTCAGGATAGCAGGGTCGATCCTTTTGCCCTGCCTGGCGAGTTCCTCCATGCCGTTGGCGCACAACTCCGCGTACTTCCTGGTGTTCTCCTCCAGCGGCCCGATGAATCCCCTGTCGGTCAGGTCTACGTTGTAGACGAGCAGGTGGTACTGTACTTCCCCCCACTTGCAGGATAATTCCGTAGCGGGGATTACATATATGCCGTGCTTTGCTGCTTCGTGCTGTAGGGGCGCCACGTTGTCTACACGGTCATGGTCGGCGAGGGCTATGATGGAGAGATTTTGCGCTTTTGCTGCTTCTGCCAGCTCGGGGGGCGTGAATCGCCCATCGGAGGCGGTTGTGTGCATGTGGAGGTCTACTACGGCATCAGCCCCAATTGTCACGCCGGATAGACGTCCTCTGGAATTGGATTGGAGAGTATCCTGACCCTCCGGTCCTGATACTGAGCTAAACAATTTCCAAGTCTTCCTCCACCTCTTCGACGCCGGGCACGCTGCCTGCGATTTGCTCCGCTTGCTCGATGTCGTCTAGCGACCTGACTTTGCCGTGGAGCAAGACTGTTCCGCCCTCTACCTCGACTTCGATGTTCAGATCGGTTGTGTAGGCGTCGGCAAGGAGTGCGTAGCGCACGCGTTCAGCTACCTCTTCGTCGTTAGTCTGGAGGCGGAGTGGTTGGTCCATTGTATCGCCAGGCTCTTCGAGCGAAGTAGCAGCAAGGCCTCCGGGTATCTCCACTCCCTGTAGCCCGTCATCTGTGCGCAGGGGCGGGTCGGTCGGTGGGAAGTAAGGCTCACCCTCTTCGACCGCCTCGATCAGGTCGGTAGCGCCTGGGTCGCCCATGAAATCAGGCTCTTCACCTTCGACGCGCCATGTGCTATCAAGGTTGAGCACGTCGGGGTTGGCGCTCATCTCTTCGTCCTCCATGCTGGGGTCGATCAGCGAGTCCATCTCTTCATCAAGTGGGGTATTGCCCTCGCCAATCTGTCGCATAGTGTAGTCGCTAGGGGTATCGCGCTGCACGGTAGGGTTGGCTCTTTCGCCTTCTCCGGTGCGGGTGTCACAGCTGTCGTGGTCACGTGCCGACTGCTTGTCGTCCATTTGGTGTGCCTCCGTTAGGGTTTGGTGATTATTGTACCATACGAGTTATTAGTTGTTAGTTATTAGTTGTTGGTACCTGTAACAACTAATAACTAACAACTCCGTTTGACAATGGGCAGTGTGGGGTTTACAATTTTATCAGGCATATTGCCTGCGCCTGGCATGTGCATAAGTGTACATGGTTGAGTGAGCAGGCAAGGGTTATGCCAGCGATGTGAGCGCACGATGCGTGGAAAGGTAAGCTCTTTTTGGCAAGCAATAACGGCGGTGAAGGGGAAGGCGCAGGACGTGCGCTCAACGGACGCTACCAGCTAATCGGACTGGTAGGCGGCGGGGGCATGGCCCAGGTCTACAAAGCGCGTGATAACGTGCTGGGGCGCACCGTGGCCG
>JBDSDS010000040.1:0-5046 GCA_039920445.1 Chloroflexia bacterium | reverse complement strand
ACCCTTACGCCTATATGAAGGGCGGAGCATACGCCGCTTTTCCGTTCTTCGGATTGGCTACGGCTGGAGTGCAGGCTATCAGCGAGCGAAGAGCAACGAGTTCAAGGTTCAAGGGGTGGTCACTGGTCACTGGTCACTGGTCACTGGTCGTTGGGGTGGCGCTGCTCGCTTTCATCGCTCTAGCCCAAAACCGGATAGTGGACGACCATCTGGGTAGACCGCGCCTTTACACCGCTCAGATGCCCGACCTCCTTTCTCTGCGCCAGCAGATTCCGGCAGGCAGCCGAGTCACCTATACCTCCGACCCCCGGATAGATACCGTCACCAACGGGCTTGCGGCTTACATGCTCGACCACACCACGATGTTGGGCAGCGCGCAGACCGGCTACAGCGCGCCCTGGTCCAACGGCGAGCCGGACGACATAGGCGATTTTGGCCTGCTGTCGATCCAGGAAGACCCGGCCCTCTTCGGCTTTTCGCCTGAGGGGCGTGTATGGCAGGGCGGCTCGTTTGTGCTTTATCGCAAGGCAGAAGACGTAAAGGCTCATCTGCCGCTCAACCGGACGCTCAACCCTGGGGAGGGAGTGGTGCTATCACTCGGGGAAAATGACCTGTCAGATGGCGATGAAACTCTGAAGGGAGGAGAGCAACGGCAGGTGCAATTGAGCCTGGCATCGTTTGCCGAAGGTTCTGTGCTGGTCGATGGACTGGTCGATGGAAGTGTATCGTTTGAGCTACCTCCCGGCGGCTCAACCCTCATCACACCTGTGATTGACACGCCGCACAAACTCACCCTGCGCAATGAAAGCTCCACGCCCCTGACCATAAGTGCCGCGACCCTGCGAGAGCCGGGCCAATCAGAGAACGGCGCAGTGATACCGCACCTTATGACAGTGTTAGCTCACGCGCAGTCGTCGGTACAGGGCAACACCATCACTACAAAGGTCGATGCGCTGGTCCCTAACATCGGCCCGGTAGTGCTGGAGTTAGATATATGGGACACGCCCAGGGGCTTACATTACGGCTCTTATGGCATAGAGCAGCCGAGAATAGATACCCGGCGCAGTTTCACCCTCACGCTCGATCTGCCGTCGGGGGAGATGAAGAGCGCGGACGAGAAGGGGGCCACACTCCCACTTGGCGCAACGTTCGAGGGATTGAAGCCTGGGGATTACGCTGCGCGGCTCAACATCAAGGGTGGCACGCGTCTGCTGGCAACCTCCGATGACCTGTTTACGTTCAGTGTCACTGAGGGTGGGACTATTACCAATGTGAGCAGCAGGGAAGCCCCCACGCTGACGACAGAGGCGAACCGTCCGCTCACGTCCCTTACCGATACCCGGATAGGGGAAGATGTGAAGCTGCTCGGTTACGCGCTCAACGATAGAGAAGTAGAGCCGGGCGAGGCGCTGTCGATCACCCTCTGGTGGGAGGTTACAGGCGAAGGGCTGGACGAGCGCTCGGTTTTGCTCCATTTGCGTGATGCTAAGGGGGAGAAGAAAGCGCAGGGCGACGGCCCCCCCGCGAATGGCGGCCGCCCCACCTCCACCTGGCGAAAGGGCGAAGTAATAATAGACAGCCACACTATCGAAGTCCCGCCCGATACGCCCGAAGGCAACTACAACCTCGCGGTTGGCATGTATCGCTTCCCATCGTTGGAGCAGTTGCCGATTACGCAGGACAGTAAGGCGCTGGAAGGGAGCGTGCTGCTGGTGCCTGTAGAGGTGAATAGATAGCCCCTTGTGGATTTTGGATTGTAAGACAATTGTCATTCTGAACGCAGTGAAGAATCCGTACGGGAGAGGTAATGCTAATGAGAACGGATTCTTCACTGCGTTCAGAATGACAAAGTATAGTGGGTTCACTCACCACTCATCACCCATCACTCATCATTCACGACTAACCGGCAGAGTGAAAAAGACCGTCGTGCCTTTACCTACCTCGCTTTCTACCCAGATTTGGCCGTTATGAGCCTGCATTATGTGGCGGGCTATAGCCAGGCCGAGGCCAGTCCCTCCTTCACGGTCGGGACTGCCAGTACGGGCTTTGTCTACCTTGTAGAATCGCTCGAATACCCTCGGTAGGTCGTCGGGCGGGATACCCGCTCCCGTGTCGGCCACGCTGATACGCACTCCATCAGGGATCGCCTCGGCGTCGAGCGTAACGCTGCCGCCGGGCGGGGTGAACTTGATTCCGTTATGGATCAAGTTCACCAGCACCTGTTCTACTCTCTCAGAGTCAGCGTAAACCAGGGAAAGA
The DNA here is from genome assembly GCA_039920445.1 of Chloroflexia bacterium. Lineage (GTDB taxonomy): Bacteria > Chloroflexota > Chloroflexia > QHBQ01 > JADMIH01 > JADMIH01. Next base: position 2,787 of record JBDSDS010000040.1, on the reverse strand, counting down.
TCAGCAGTTGCCTGCACGGAGAGAGATATATTGGACCGCTCGGCCTGCGCCTTGAGTCTTCCTGCCGCCCGCTCCAATAAGTCGGATACCACCACCGGCTTCTTATTGAGTTGCACCTGCCCCGACTCGATCTTCGACAACTCCAGTAGCTCGCGTACGATCTGGGTTAGCCTGTCAATTTCCATGTCAATACGGCCCAGGAAGTCCTGAGCAGCGGCTGGGTCCTCATGCACCGCGCTGTTCAACGTTTCCACCAGCAGCTTGACCGAGGCGAGAGGGGTGCGTAATTCATGCCCAATGTTTGCGACAAAATCACGCCTCACACGTTCCAATCGTCGCAACTCGGTAACGTCCTGGAGTACGATCAGGCCGTAAGGACCGCCGCCATCAGGACCTGGGATCACAGTTACTACCGCGCTGATGATGTGCCCCCCGGTGTTTATCTCCAGCCTTTGACGCTCCGCCGGTGAGGAGAATGCTGCCTGGAGCGCGCGGTGTAACTCATGAGCATGGCTAATTTCGATGAGCGAGCGACCGGAAGCTTTCGCGGAAGTTGTTGCGAAGAGGCGGGCCGCAGCGTCATTGATGCTCTCAACATGCCCTTGTGGGCCGGTGAGTATGATCCCATCGTGCATGTAGGCCAGCACAGCGGCCATCTGGTTGCGCTCTATGGTCCTTGCATGGATAGTGCCGCTCAACCTTGCCGCCATTGCGTTGAACTCGCAGCTTAACTCGCCTACCTCTCCCCCAGCATCGATGCGCGAGCGGGTTTCCAGATCGCCCTTGCCAAAGCGAACCGCCACTTCACGCAGTGCCGTCAACGGCCCGGTTATAGAACGTGCCAGCAGTCCGCCCAGCAGAGCCGCAGGCAGACTCATCAGTAGCACCGCTATCGCTATACTGCGCGCCAGTGCGCCTCTTGCTTCCTCGACCGATGTCAATGGGTAAGCCACTCGCGCCACGCCGAGGATATTTTGCTCGTTGCCCGGCTGCCGGATGGCTGCTGCAACGTACAACAGCCTCATGTTTACCGTTGCGCTGAGCCTGCCGTCGCTTGCCGTCGCTTCCGGTGCTGCGATTGCTTGCCTCACTTCGGGACGGCTCGCGTGGTTCTCCATACGCGATATATCTTCGTCCGAATCGCCCACAACCGTGCCGTCCGGTTTTATTATCGTGACCCTCGTGCCGAACACGCTCGACAATTCACGGGCAAGGGCATTTGTCGCGGTTACAGGGGCGTTCGATGCAAGAAGGGATGCAACATTGTAAGCAACGGCATGGACCTGGTCAGCAAGCCTTACACGCAGGGCGTTTTCCTCGCGGCGCTCAAAATCGTCGCCCAGCAGGAACACCAGGATGCCCGCAGTCAGCAAGATGAGCGCCGCATAGCTCAGGGCGATTCGCTTCCAGGTATGAGAAAGCATCGCTTGGAAAGGCGTTAGGGGTTGCGCTTCACGATGACAGGCTGCACGAACTTATAACCGACGCTCATAACTGTTTCGATGAACTGCGGCTGCGCGGGGTCCTGCTCCAGCTTGGTGCGCAGCCCACTGACATGTACGTCAACTGTGCGCTTGCTGCCAGGATAATCATAGCCCCACACGCGCGTAAGCAGGGTCTCACGTGTGAAGACCTGCATCGTGTGGGCGGCAAGGAAAGAAAGAAGGTCGAACTCCTTAGGTTTGAGCGATATGACGCGGCCCGTCAACGTTACAGTGTGTTGCGCAAGGTCGATTGTCAGATCACCCGCTACTAGCCTCGGAGGCGTTTCAGTGTCGGATATATATGTGCCTGTGGATGAGGGCTGTTTTGCAGCAGCCTGGCTTGACGGCGTTTGCGACCTCCTGAGCATAGCCCTCACACGAGCTAGCATCTCCCGCAGGCTGAACGGCTTTGTCAAGTAGTCATCCGCGCCAAGCTCCAGGCCCAGCACCTTGTCTATCTCCTCTTCGCGGGCGGAGAGCATCAAGATAGGCATGTTCAACTCTTTGCGTACTGCGCGGCAAACGTCGAACCCGCTCATTCCGGGCAGCATAATATCGAGCACTATCAAATCGGGCTTCTCGGCATAAGCGAGACGCACCGCCTCTGAGCCTTCTGATGCCGCCACGACCCGAAATCCCTCTCGTTTCAGGTTGTATTCCAGCATCTCCCGTACTGTATCTTCGTCGTCCACCACAAGGATAGTCGATTGCTGATTATCGGTCTGCTGGGGATTTGGCTGCACAGTGTTCATAATGTAGGATCATTCTACCATAACCGGCATCCGAACAATCAGCCTGCTTCCTACTGACGTTATTCTGCCGTCATTCGTCTTTGGTTCTTCGTCCTTTACCTACGGGCTGGTACTATTACCTATCTTGTACTACACTATAGGCCTATTATCCACCCGGCACCTAACGTAGTATACTTAATCATGTGGCATGAGAATTGCATGTTGACGTGCGTATAAGTACTATTACAGATAGAACGCAACGTATATAGATTTGCAGAGAGGCGGACATGGCCCAGCAGATGATGTGGAACGCCTGGCAGGATACATTTCGGGGTCAGGCCAGTGACGGTACGATTGTTACAGTCGAGCAAGAGGCGATGGACATCGCACACAGGAAGGCCGGCACCGCCGTTTATGAAAGCGACTGGTGGCCCGAGACGCTGACGCGCGTCCTGGAGCACTGGGGCATCTACCATAAGAAGTGGCTGGATGAAGACACGCACAACCCACGACTCCATTTCACAACCAGCGTGCCCGAAAAATCTAGCGAGATCCCCAAGCCAGCCTCCGGC
>JBDSDS010000039.1:0-3457 GCA_039920445.1 Chloroflexia bacterium | reverse complement strand
CGGGGTGTTGGTGCCGGGAACGCCGGTGCTGGTACGAGTCGCAGTACCGGTCTGGGTAGATGTGGGAAGAGTGCCTGTTACTGTGGGTGTGGGCGTACCCTGGGATTGGGTAGCATCGTAGCGCTGGTTGAAGTTGGCGCCGCTTGGTGTGCCGAGGGTGTAGTCGTAGCCACCTAAGGCATAGAGGTAGCCGTTAAGTTGGGCGTAGCCATAGTTGCGGGTAGCATGGTTCATGCTGGGGAAGGAAGACCAGCTATTTGTGGTCGGGTTGTACAGATATCCCAGGGCATCGGGCACGGGGAAAGGACCCCCGGCTACTGCTATACGCCCGGATATTTCGTAATTAGTAGTGCTGTCATAGGCCCATGCACCCATATCACCCCTGGCGGTAGGCAAGCCAGCCATGTTAGTCCAGGTATTAGCAACAGGATCATAGCGTTCCACGTTGGATACTGGAACCAGGGTACTTCCATTCCAGGTATCGCCGCCAATAGCATAGATTTGGCCGTCAAGGGCGGCTCCTGCTATGAAGCCTCGTCCCAGGTTCATGGGCGCCTTCAGCGTCCATTTCGAGCCAGCTGACGCTAGGGGATCGAACTGCCACGTATCAGTGAAAACGGAGCCGGTACCTAGAGCCGAGAAGCCACCGAAGATATAGAGCTTGTTGTTTACAACTGCCCAGCCACCTGGCACGCGTGCCGGGGTCGCCGGCCAGTTGTCAGCCGCGTCTACCGTGACGGCATCGGCAATAGGGTCATAAATACGCACGCCCGGCGTCGGTACGCTGTCGATGCTGTTGCCGCCTATTGCATAGATCTTAGGACCTGCAGGGCCGGTAAGCTCTGCGACTGCCATGTTAGCGGTCCAGCGGCTGCCGACAGGTGCTTGATCCAGTAGAGCGGCCTTTTGTACCCAGCTGCCTGGGCTGCCTGGGGTGTACTCGAAAACCCTGCGGAGGGTGGTATCCTCACCGTCAGTGCCGTGGCGTCCACCGAGGAGATAGATTTTCTGATTGAGCGAATAGGCGGCAGCCCCGGCGCGCTTTAGCTTGAGCGGGGTCGTACCGGGAGTGAACTCGATTTGTACGGTTGGAAACGGCGCTACATCTGCCCATGTACCTGCCGCTTGCTTGATCTTCGCTACCTGAGTGCTCTGAGCGGCTGCCGCGCCCACTGTCGTGGGTTGCCCTGCCTCGGTGCTCGGGCTGAAGAAGAGCATTGAAACTACCATGAGCAGCAAAGCAAGTGCGGAAGCCATAAAGATGGATCCGAAAAGACGCTTGGTCATTGAATTGATATTCCTTCCTTGTCTATGAGATTTGTGGGTCGCAAGCCGTACGAACTACAGCAAGAAGTGTGATGAGCGCACTCACGAAATTATATCCAGAGATATAGTATCTTTGCCTGGACATAATTGCGTGGTTACGATTGTGGCCGGTGAGAGAAGCCGGACACGTTGAAGCCTGGATAAACTCGGCCTTTCAGAGAGATTATGCGTCAGCGCCGCCACCAGGGCCATCGGGCCTCGGGACAGGCTGGGTGGAGAACTGAGCGCAACCACAGGTTCGCCTGGTGCCTGCGGTGTTGAAGCACTCGCAGTCGCAGCATACCCAGTAACCGCCACTGACAGCAGTGGTCCAGCAGCCTGCCTGGTATATATAATATACGCGGCACTGCATCACTTCGCCATTATACAAGTGCTGGTAACAAGACGAACCATGGCAACCGCTCAGGTCGCCACCGCCTGTGTTGCAATAAGGACCTGGAGGGGCACACGTAATCTCTATCTTAGGTGGTAGGGTCCCGGCCGCTGATGCTTTGCTGCCCAAAACGTGGCCAACAGCCAGGGTCGCCATGCCCGCGAAGAGCGTGCTCCCTGTCTGCTTGAGGAACTTGCGCCTGTCCATACCTCGGGCAAGGCTTTCGCTCAAAATCTTGACCTTCTGTTCAAGCACAGTGTTAACTCCTTTTATACTGCTATCACTAACCGAGGGCTTCCGGCTTAGCTGTCAGAAATGCCACCGGGGCTGTCCGGGCGAGGACCCGGCTGGGTAGAGAACTGGGCGCACCCACACGTTCGCCGGTTACCACCGCTGCTGTCAAAGCACTCGCAGTCGCAGCATACCCAGTAACCACCGCTGACGTTGGTGGTCCAGCAACCCGCCTGGTAGTACTGATAATATACGCGGCACTGCATGACCTGACCCAATGCAAGGTGCTGGTAACAAGAGCCGCCTCGGCAGCCGTTCGGCTCGTTTACGCCGTTCAGGTTACAGTAGGGGCCTGGAGGGGCACACTGCGGCAGGGTATAAGCTGGTTGCCTTTCGGCGGCGGATGCGTTTCCACCTAGCACGTGACCGGCAGCAAGGGCTGTCATGCCCGCGAAGATCGTGCCGCCTGTCTGCTTGAGGAACTTGCGCCGGTTGATACCTCGGGCAAGGGTCTCGCTCAGGATTTTTACTTTCTCGTCCAACATGTCATTCTCTCCTTGTGTGAATATGAAACTACGTATAGCCGACTATCACGTGTCTAGATTGGCGCCATGTAAATATTACTATTGAAATAGGGCTGTAGGAACAATAAAACAGTTGCCTCAGTGCGCCTGCTGAACAACTGCTTGCTCTTGTTCTTTTTCCTGGTCCGATGACGGCCCCTGCTTGCCGGTCTTAAGCTCTTTGTAGTAAAGATCGAGTCCGGCTTTGGTGTTGGCGAGGCCCTTGGCTCGGACAACGCCTTTCTCATCGAGCAAGAACATAAAAGGGGTTACCCGCACACGGTAGCTGTCCATGAGGTTCTCTTCGGGGGCGAAGGGCAACATGGGAAGGGTAGCGCCTGTGTCGGATACGAATTTGAGGCTTTCCTCGGGTGAAGCGGCATTGAGCCAGAGGACAGCGACATCCTGGTGTGCCTTTGCCCAGTCGTGCAGTTGGGGAAGGAGGATGCGGCATGGGCTACAGTGGGGAGAGCCGAAGAGAAGCATAACAGGCCGGCCACGATAGGCGGAGAGGCGTTGGGCTGCGCCATGCTGGTCGGTCAAAGCGAAATCGGGGGCGGTGGCGCCCCTGTCGATGCCATCGCGGGATACACCTTCGGCAGTGCCGAGGTACATTATTCCAAGCTGCCTGTAAAGGAGCAAAACAAGAACGCCGAGGGCAAGTACGGCTGCCCAGAGAACTATGTAGCTAAAGAGCCAGATACCTTCCATAATCTATTTAGTGGTTCGGTACGCAAACAGGCACACAGGTGAAGGGCGCTTCAGGCCATGTCCGGGCGCATGCGTGTGGAGAACCGCGTTGTAACTCCTTTTTATATGTCGCTCTTCTAGGTTGATTTGCTTATTATATGGGCGAACATGCCCTCTTGTCAACACATTACGCAGAGAAATTGCTTACGAATATCTAACAGAACGCCTATTGGGGCGTTTTTGGCGGCCCGGCGGCCTTTGAATAGAGACGAAC
>JBDSDS010000038.1:0-4027 GCA_039920445.1 Chloroflexia bacterium | reverse complement strand
CATCTGCGCCCAATTTACCTCCCCCGACTCGGAGGTATGCCCCATGAAAACCATCGCTACCAGCACCACCGGCAGCAGCACAACATCGTTGAGGCCGCTTTCCAACCGGAGGGCCTGGCGCGCGGTGCTGGGAATGTCCCGGCGGCGGAGCAGGCCGCGCAACAGCACAGGGTCGGTCGAGGCGAGCGCGGCGCCAACTACCACAGCGGCGGCAACCGGCAAGCCGAGCAGCCACCACCCAGCCAGCGCGATGAGCGCCGCCGACAGCATAGTGCCGGGGCCGAGCACCAAAAGCGCCAGCCGTGCATGCTTGCGTACCTCTTTTATGTTGAGGCCGACCGCATCCGTGAAAAGCACAAGCGCCAGGCTGAGGGTAGCAACGACGCGCAACACAGGCGAGTCCAGTCTGACATCGAGCAGGCCCAGACCCACAGGCCCGAGGATCGCGCCCAGGCCGAGGAAGACTGCTACCTGCGGGAAATTGCTGCGCTCAATGAGGCCCGATATGAGGGCGGCCACCATGATTACAATGCCGACCAGCGCCAGCACTGCTACGAACGACTCAGTGTTAAATCCCTCCATGGAAGCGTCCTCCAGCCAAAGTATGGTGATCCTAATGCACGCTTTGGGTGCGCTCAGGGTCTGCGCGTGAGGACAGGTGGGGCAAGTCTCACATCGGGGCGGCAAGTTGCCATGCTCAGCTTAATCCTATTATAGAGTAGGCTTTCCTGACGGTCAAACATCAGAACTGTATGAGTAGCTGAGAGGTTCCACGCGTTCATTGCCTTCCCCAATATGCTAATACAAGGGCAAGGCACATCCCGTTGGTGTATCATAGGGTGAATGAGAAATAAATCTACTTCTGATGCGACTTACTACAGTCATTTTGGCTCTCCCGTTGGACCTGTGCTGCTCACCTGTGATGGCACGGGGCTTACCGGCCTCTACATGGTTGAGCACAAACATGGCGAGCAGGTGCGCGAGGATTGGATCGCGGACGACACAGCGGTACCGTTCCGGGAAGTAAGACAGCAACTTGCCGCCTATTTTGCAGGCACGCTCACCGAGTTTGATTTGCCCCTCGCTATGCGTGGGAGTGACTTCCATAGGAGTGTTTGGGAAGAGTTGAGGGCGATACCATTTGGCTCAACCATTTCCTATGGTGAACTCGCCCAACGCCTGGGGAACCCGAATGCCTCGCGCGCTGTCGGTCTTGCCAATGGGCGTAACCCTGTCTCTATCATTGTGCCGTGTCATCGAGTAATAGGTGCGAACGGCAAGCTGGTCGGTTATGGCGGTGGTCTGCCGCGCAAGGCAGCATTACTGGCTTTCGAGTCGGCTGTACTGGTGACAGGGTCTCGACCTTTTCCCTCTTCTACCGAAGACGTTAGTGCAACTAAGGATGTGCAGGCCGTGCTTGATTTCGTGTAAATCTACAGTCAGATATCTGACAGATATCTGATAGTTGCAACATGGCGGTCAATCATCTACAATAGCCACGCAAGATTGCCGTGCTCTCCATCATAGCTGACCTCATCATCTCAGCATCTCGACACCGGCAGCCGCGTAGCGGATAAGCCTACCAAAAGGAGCCAAACGTGAGAAAACAGACCCTTGATACAATAATCGACGATAAGTGCCTCTTGAAGCACCCTTTCTACCAGGCGTGGAACATAGGCACCCTCAGCCATTCCGATCTGGCGATATACGCCACACAATACGGCGAGTTCATAGACACGATCGCTGCCGGGTGGGAAGCAGCAGGCGACCCTGCTGTTGCCGCCGAAGAACGAGAGCACGCCGTGCTATGGACCGACTTCGCCACCGACCTGAACGCTCCCCGTCCTGCCCCGGCACGTCTGGCCGAGATCGATGATCTGGTGGCGCTTGCAAGCACGACGTTTAGCAACAGGCCGCAGAGCCTGGGCGCGCTTTACGCCTTCGAGCGCCAGCAGCCCGCCACCGCCAAGAGCAAGCTGGAAGGTCTACGCAAGCACTACAACTTGGCCCCGTCCGCCGAGGTATACTTCGACATTCACCAGGACGATGAGGATGAACCGCGCTGGCTGGCCGAGCAGATGGATGCACTCTCGCCCGTCGAGTTTGAGATGTCGCGTGCTGCCTGCGAGCAGATGGCATCTGCCCTCTGGCGTGGACTGGACGGTGTGATGCTGGATATGGAGAGGGCACTAGCCGTCAAAACACCTCTGTCTAACACAGCTTAAAAGCTATAATATGGAGATTAATATAGGGAGGAGTTGCTGATTTGCAACCCTCCCTTCACAATACCCAGGACGTGTCTGCAAAATCTAAGCCCTCGACGTAACGCCGCCATCTTGGCGGCAAATCACACTCACATAATAAGCTACCCTCTGGGCGCATATGCCGCCAAGATGGCGGCGTTACACTTTGCAGATACGCCATAGCGGAAATAGCCTGGTTCGCGGACTATATATCACACATCTATCGGCAGGCGTATTGTGAAAGTGGAGCCTGAGCCTGGCTCGCTTTCTACCTCGATGGTCCCACCATGCTGGCGAACCGCGTGTAGTGAACTAGCCAGGCCGATTCCCGCGCCGCTTATGCGCCCGGCGACACTGCTTGCTCGTCGGAACCACTCGAAGATATGGGGTAGGTCTTCCGAAGAGATGCCGAGACCCTGGTCTTTCACTACTATTGATGCCCAACCGTTTGCTTTCTCTTCGCCTTTGCTTTGGCTATCAGGCATCGGTTCCAGTGCTACTGTGACCGTAATATCGCCCCCGTCCGAGCTATATTTGATGGCGTTCGATAGAAGGTTGGTAACTGCGCGCTCCAGACGCTCGGCGTCCCACCGTCCCATCAAGTCAGGGACATTCACTACGACCTGGATATTGTGCCGCTCCGTCGTCTCTTGTTGCTCGGCTACCACCTGACGTATGAGAGTCAGGAGATCGGTAGGGCGGCGCTGTAGAGTAAGTGGCAGCCCTGCCTGAAGACGTCCAAAGTCCATCAGTTCGTTGATAAGCATATTCATCTTGGCCTGGGCTGTATCTACCCTCGCCAGCACAGTCGTAAACCGTTCAACGTCGGGCATATCCGATTTCTCGATACGTTGTCTGAGCAGTTGAGCGTTGCCTTTGATTGCTGCCAAAGGGTTCTTCAGGTCGTGGGAGACTACCGCTAGCAGTTCGTCGCGCACGCGTAGAGCTTCCTCGGCCTCACGACGCGCTGCCTGCTCGCTCCTTAAAAGTTTGTTGCGCTCTTCCTCAGCCTGTTTGCGCGCTGTGATGTCACGTACAATCTCACATAGAACCTTCTTGCCCGCATAGAAGACCGGGGTGATGCCGACCTCGACGTGGACAAGCGATCCGTCCTTTCGCCGGTAAAGGCGGTCGCTTACACGATAATCACCCTCGTTCAGGGCGCGCAGGACTGCTCGATCTATGCGCTCCCGCTCGTAAGGCAGCACGTCGTAAATCTGCATGTCGAGAATCTCATCGGCTGTATAGCCGACGAGCCTTTGAAAGGCCGGGTTAGCAGTTACAAACCGCTTCGTATGCGGATCGATCAGGAATATGGCCTCAGAGACCTGTTCAAGTATGGCACGATGCCTTTCTTCGCTCTCGCGCAGAGCCTCCTCAGCCCGCTTCCGCTCGGTGATGTCGCGGGTGAAGGATCGGGTATGCACGAAATGCCCTTCCTCGTCCCACAGCACGTTGGAGCTAATCAGCACATGTTTGATCGACCCATCACTTGCCTTCAGCCGCGCCTCGTAATTGTAGAGGGTTTCTTTCGTATTGAGTCTGCGTATGATGTCGTCCAGTATATGTTGGTCTGCATGGAACTCGGAGATAGCATGACCCAGGTATTCTTCCTCTGTATATCCTAACAAATTGAGTTCGGCCCGGTTGGCCCAAATTATATTGCCGTCAGGCCCTACCCAGTGCAGGGCGACATTACTATTCTCAATGAAGTCTCGAAGCTCCTTCTCCTTGCGTCGCAGGTCTGCCTCTGCTTCCTTCTGCTTGGTGATGTCATTGATGGT
>JBDSDS010000037.1:0-3824 GCA_039920445.1 Chloroflexia bacterium | reverse complement strand
GACTCGGCGCTGCTCAAGGGTAAGAACCTCATAGCGGCAACCGCGTATGGGCAGGGTGAAGTGCAGGCGACAGCCCTCCAAATGGCGCTCGTGGCCGCTACGGTAGCTCATGGGGGCGAGGTTCCCGCGCCGTATCTTGTGGCTTCAGTTACCGAGCCGGAGACAGGAAAGCCGGTGTGGCAGTTCCAGCCTCGGAATTTACAGCGTGCCATTTCTCCTCAGACCAATGAGACCCTGAAGCAGCTGATGATCACCTCTGTAGTGTCGGGTTGGGCAAAGGCTGCGGCAATTCTAGGGACCACAGTGGGCGGCAAGACAGGCACCGCCGAGACAGGCCGCGACACCGCGCACTCCTGGTTCATCGGCTTTGCAGGTAAAGACCCTAATCGCCCGCAATATGCGATAGCCGTCGTTGTAGAAGATGGCGGCGAGGGCACACGGGTAGCCCTACCTCTGGCGCGGACAGTGCTTGTGGCGGCTCTGAACAGGTAAGTACGCGATTTTCTTCCGTGAGCGGGCGGAAATTCTGACTATAGTGATTGTTCCATGTTCTTCCACTCAGTGTATCTTTGGTCTATTTTGTTCTTTATTTTTTTGTAGTTCTCCCATGTGTCTTTTATGTGGTATAAAGAAGGTTCTCCGTTCTTTGGGGTATCAAGCACATCTAATTGATCGAACAGTTCAGACAAATCATCTACATAATGGTCCTTATAGTAGCTCTGAGCAAATCTATTGCCTTCATCACTTAGCATGTCATCCATCAAGGCACCATCGCATTCCTCAAGGACTTTGGCCCCTGTTGTTTGCCTCCTTTTGAATGCCTGGATTAGCTGGATTAGCTTCAGGTGAGTGTCCAAATAGAATTTGATATACAGTTCGTGATCGATGATCCAGCCAAAAAATATACCAATGTGAACGAAGGCCTGCTCAATAGGCAGGTCACCAGGATAATCACCTCGATAGTGCCACTTTGCCTTGTCATAGACTATTGGTGTTCCCATGGCCAGCTGGGACTCATTTGTTTCCTCTAGCCCATATGATTGCTGGTGTGCATTGATCACAGGCTGACTCACGCCCGCGGTGCCTGGGAATTCACTGCTCTCTTTAGCTGCTGCTGTGCTCTCTGCGGGATTCACGAATAATAGCTCAACATCATGTTCTACGCAGATCTCTTTGAGTCGCTGTAATTGCTTGGGATCAGTAGTGAGACGATCAGGTGAGTAGGCAATCAGAGCAGAATAATTACTGGCTCGGCAGTTGCTCACGTGACTCTTGAAGTCTCTATCAGATACATTGGGACCAGACCTCGACCATTCTGTGAGAGGGAATGCGATCTCATAGCCGTTTGCTTCAGCAAATCGCTTGATTGCGTCTAGTTGTAGGTCAAACTCCTCAATCACGTCTGCATCTGTAGCAGTAAATACGAATTGCATGGCTTGCTTCATGGTTGTTTAACTCGCTTGCGTAGCACCCAAGGATGAGCACTCCAGCTGCATGGCCTAACGCTCCTGCTTTTCGTCCACGTTCACTTTGGGGCCAAGAAATCTAGGCTGGTCGTTGATGAGCATACGCATCGCATTACCCGCTAGAGCCACATATTCACGGACCTCGTTGTAGTCGGTGCGGTAGGTCTGGCGGTCGGCTGCCACACCAACTGACTTCACGTTGAGGTGATTACATGTGTGCAGCGCGCGGGGCAAGTGGAAGCGTTGCGTTACCAGAGTAGCCGCTTCCAGGCCGAATACCTCGCGTGCTCTGTAGCAGCTATCCCATGTGTTGAAGCCCGCGTAGTCAAGCACGATGTCTTCATCAGGCACACCTAGCCCTAGAGCCGTTTGGCGCATCGCCTCTACCTCGTTGTAATTCACCTCGCCGTTGTCGCCGGTCATCAGCAGCTTGTTCACTTTGCCGTAGTTGTACAGGTCCACTGCCGTCGCTACTCGGTCGTAAAGGATTGCAGAGGGACCACCCGCCCTGTTCAGCCCGGCCCCAAAGACGAGCGCCACATGGTTCTGAGGGATGGTTGTCGAATCGACCTCATGGATCAGGTCGGCGGTTTGCGCGTCAACCCACAGCTTGTAGGCCAGGGTGCTGAGCACCGCGAGCACTACAGCGCCCACCGCCAGCGCCACTAGGCGCTTGAACAGGGTACCGAACGTACTTCGCCTGGACACAGGCTGGTGGTAGGCAAAGCGCCTTGGGCCCATCTTGTGCGAGTCGGTTATGGGCGGCGGTCTGGTAGCTACGTACTTATGTTGTGGCCTGCTCACTTTTCACCCTTTCCCATACTTCATCCATTTCTTCGACGTTCATCCCACTCAGCTTGTTTCCTCCCTGCACGATTGCCTGCTCCATCGCCGTGAACCTGCCGATGAACTTATCATTGGCCCGGCGCAACGCCTCTTCCGTATTCACCCCCATCCATCGCCCCAGGTTCACAAGCGCGAAAAGCAGGTCGCCCAACTCCTCGGTCCTTTTCTCTGTGCTTTCTTCTGCTTCAAGCTCCGCTATCTCTTCTCGCACCTTATCGAATACATCCTTTACGTCAGACCAGTCAAAACCGACGCGCGCCGCGCGCACCTGCAACTGCTGGGCGCGCTCCAACGACGGCATCGCTCTCGGCACGCTCAAAAGCAGCCCTGTCCCTTCGAGGCTCTGTTCGGCGGCCTGGGCCGACTCGAACTTGCGTCCTGCTTTCGCTTTGGCTTCCCTCTCTCCCGCCTTTATCACTTCCCAGTTCTTGATGACGTGATCCGCGCCCGTCACCTCAACGTCGCCGAAGACGTGCGGGTGCCTCCTCACCAGCTTGCTCACAATATGCCCGATTACATCAGAGAGGGTGAATTCTTCATCCGATACTGCAAGCTGCGAGTGAAACACAACTTGCAGCAGCAAATCTCCTAACTCCTCGGCAAGGGTATCCGGGTCGCCCGCGTCCATCGCATCGACCGCTTCGTATGCCTCTTCAAGGAGATGATGCTTGATCGAGTCGTGGGTCTGCTCGCGGTCCCAGGGGCAGCCACCCGGCCCTCGAAGCCTGCCCATCACGTACACCAGCGAGTTGAACTCCCTCGGTAGTTGGAGCGGCTCCAACGGCGGCAGGTAAACGCAGGCCAGGTGGTTGATGCCATGTCCCCTGTCCATCTCTGCCAGAGTGGTCTTTATAACCCTTTCCTGTCCTGGCACGCCTGCATTAAGCACAATTCTGACGGGTTGTTCATCCGGGTAGCGTTCCATCAGCATCAGCTTGCAAGCCGATGCTACTCTATCGTTATAAACCTGGCAGACTAGCACCGGATACATAGGTGAAAGGCCCGCGTTCGCAGAGAATGTCTCAGGAGCTACAGGCATCGAGTATGGGCTGAAGAGAAAAGGCTCTTCCGATTTTGGTGGCTCAGGGGGCACCCCGATTTTGGGTTTTGGATTGTCTGTGTTGTTATTATCCCCGGTGGTGATGCTCGCCAATTCTGTACCGTCTACAATTTGCAGACCGCGCTCCAAAGGGTCTATTTCAAGGGCGGTGCATACAGGCTCTATGAAGGAAAGCCCAGACACGAGCCGTAGTTCCACGCCTCGCTTGGCTACCTTAACACGTAAATGCCTGACTGAAGCCTCGCCAATCGCGGGGTGGCCGGGAACGCAGTAGATAACCGGCTCCGTACTGTTGAGAGCCAGGGAAATAAGTTCTTCGGCTATCTGCCGGTATATCTCCTCAAATCGTGCTTCGCGCTCGTAGAGGTAGTCGAACGTGCGTATATCGAGGTGGCCGGGTAGGTGATCGGCGGTCGGGTGGGTCCTTGTGCGCAGGTAGATGGTGTCGGCTG
>JBDSDS010000036.1:0-10987 GCA_039920445.1 Chloroflexia bacterium | reverse complement strand
CGACCCAGAAGACCCTTGTAGCAGATAGCAGGCTCACCTGACCATCTTGTGCGGGTATGGGAGCTTTAACTTTAGTCCGAGCAGAGTTCCGTTAGCGGAGGCGGCCGCTCCGTTGACGAAACTGCGGAGACAGCTAGATGGGAGTAAGTTCCATCGGCTGCACCAAAGATGTATCAAAACACCAAGAATCGAAAGGAGATTACGATGAACACTTCAACCACGAGGACAAACAAGACCAAAGTTCTACTCGGAATAGCAGGCTCGCTGCTGGCGCTGCTGTCAGTCGCCGTACAACCGGCAGCCGCCGATGCCCCGGTGATCACCACCAACGTAATACGCGTGACGAACCCAGTCCCATTTGAGCTCACCTGCCCTAGCTTCAACGTGCTGGTAACCTTTACTGTGGAGCGAAGAAACATTACTTTCTACGAGAACGGCAGCCCGGTGCTCCAGAGACGGCACATCAACTTTGAAGGCACACTCTACAACGCGGTTACCGGCTACTCCGTGCCTTACGATGGTACCTGGACCCGTACGCAGGATTTCGTGGAGAATACAGTCACTTACACAGGCAAGCGCTTTCAGGTCCAAATTCCGGGGCAGGGCGTGTTAGCTCTCGAAGTGGGGAGGCTGGTGTTAGACTTCTCGGCAAATCCCCCACAGGTGATCTTCGAAGCGGGCCAGCACGAGTTCAACACGCAGTTGTGCCACATCCTCAACAACTGAACAAGACAAACGGAAATAAGCCGGGGAATGGCAGAACGACAGAAGAGACCGTCTTACGTAGGGCGGTCCCTTCTTTTCGCCTGTAATTCGTAATTTGTAATTCGTAATTCCCGTTCTTGACTGCCCTTCCCGCCTGTGACATACTTGCCCCATGCTCACACCCGGTGAACGTCTGCCCATGCCGTTGGATGGCATACGTGTGCTCGACCTCTCGCGAGTGCTGGCCGGACCTTACTGCACGATGATGTTGGGTGACCTGGGCGCTGACGTCATTAAGGTGGAGTCGCCGGAGGGGGACGACACCCGACGCTGGGGACCTCCCTATCTTGGCAGCGAGTCCGCCTACTATCTCTCCTGCAACCGCAATAAGCGCGGCATGGTAATTGACCTTTCGACAAGAGAAGGTCAGGAAGTGGCGCGCAGGCTAGTCGCTCAAAGCGATATATTGGTGGAGAACTTTCGGATCGGCACTATGGACAAATGGGGACTTGGGTACGAGGCGTTGCGGGAGGAGCACCCCGGTCTGGTCTACTGCTCCATCTCCGGCTATGGACGCACAGGGCCGGACGCCGCGCTCCCTGGTTACGATTTCGTGATGCAGGGCGCGGGCGGCATCATGAGCATCACAGGCGAGCAGGGCGGACCCCCCGCTAAGGTTGGCGTAGCAATAGTGGACCTGACCGCAGGTATGTTCGCCCTCTCCTCTATTCTCGCCGCCCTACGTGTGCGCGACCAGACCGGGCAGGGGCAGCACATAGACATCTCCCTGTTCGACTCGCACCTCGCCTGGCTTGGAAACGTCGGCAGTAACTACCTCATCACAGGCAAGACGCCCGCACGCTACGGCAACGCCCACCCCAATATCGTGCCCTATCAGGCGTTTGAGACGCTCGACGGCTGGATAATCGTCGCTGTTGGCAACGACCGCCAGTGGAGGCACTTCTGCAAGGCAATAGACCAGCCGGAATTGGCGACCGATCCCCGCTACACCACGAATGACGCAAGAGTAACCAACCGCGAAGTTCTTATTCCGGTCCTGGCATCTATTTTCGAGGCGGAGTCGTCAGAGCATTGGCTGATCAGGATCGAGGCGGCAGGTGTGCCGTCCGGTCCGGTAAACACGGTGGCCGAAGCCATAGAGAACCCAAGAGTAGAAGCACGTCACATGGTGGAGGAGGTAAATCACCCTGCCATAGGTCCTCTGCGTATGGTCGCTTCCCCGCTCAAACTGGAAAGCACCCCACCCACGATACGCCGTCCTCCACCACTCCTGGGCGAGCATACAGATGAAGTCTTGCGCGAAGTGCTGGGCTACTCAGGTGAGGAAGTTGTCATGCTCAGGTCTGTGGGAGCAGTGCTTTGAGGCAGCGTCCCGGCCTGGGCCTGAATTCGCGAGCGAAGAACTGGGCGCGGAGCATACGCTACCCCCGCGCCGTGAGGCCCGAAGGCAGACTCCGCGCGCGGCGGGCGAGAGACCTCAGACCGTACACCCGCAACCCAAGACTGGCATTCCGCCTCTTACGCGCGGCCTCGCGCCTCGGCGTGCCTGGCGCCATTCCCGGCCCACCGCAGTTACTCCCGATGAGCGCGAGAGTACTTGCCCAGGGCTACCTCAACAGGTTCGCAATGCCTCTTCTCAACGACTGGCTTCTCCCGTCCTGGATGAGAGAACAGTCTGACCCCCGCTCGCCGATGTTCACGCCACGCAGCGTCTTCAACCTCATGGTGAACCAGACCGCGCGCAACTGGACCGCCCTCGGCCTGCCAGGTGCGGGCCACCCTGTGGAAAGCACTGTAGACAGGTGGGGCCTGCTGACACCTGTGCCGGGCGGGCCATCACTTGATTGGTGGGTTGAAGTAGAAGGGGGCAACCTCGGAGTTATGGCTGCAAGCAGGCAGTGCGATGTCAAGCAGCGCCTACAAGACGACCTACCGGTGGTGCTCACAGCATACGAAGCGGACGGCCTGCGCGTATCGAGCGAGGCGTGGATGCTCGCCCTAGAGGATGGGGATTGGGCAGCAATGCAGGTTGTGCTGTTCAACATCGCCGATATGCCCTTGAAGGGCACTTTCATGTTCGCCCTCCGCCCCTACAACTGCGAAGGTATCTCGCCCATCTATAATCTCACGTGTGAAGGCGGCACTTTACGCACAGGCACCTCCCATGTCGGACCGCGTACATGGCCTGAAGCGGAGGGCTTCGCTCTTTCTGATCTCCGATCCGGCGATTTATTTCAGCAGAGTGGGTCAGGGCAACTCACCTCGTGCCATGACCCTCACGGCTTCGCGCATGGAGTACTAAAATACAGGTTCAATATCGAACCCTGGGAAGAGGCCGAATTTATCGCGCTGATGCCTGTCCATGCCCGCTCAGCGCGATCCTCCAGCGAGGACTTCGGATTCCAACTGTCAGAGCCTTCGGGCATCAAGCCGGAACCGGACCCTCACTTCTACAGCCGCGCAAAGGCAGCAACTACCCTTCATTGGAGGGCATTATGGGATACCGGCATGAAACTGAGCCTGCCCGACCGGGACCTGCAAGCGTCGTGGGAGGCCAACCGCGCCCACCTGCTCGCCCTGCACGACGGCACATCCATCACGCCCGGCCCCGATCTTTACCACAGCTTCTGGTTCCGCGACGCAGCTTACATGGTATATGCTCTCTCACTTACCGGCTTCGAGGAAGCAGCCGAGCAGCTTCTTCGTGGGTTCGTGATGCGGCAGAGGCGCGAAGGGGTTTTTATCTCACACCACGGCGAGTCGGACAGTACAGGGCAGGCGCTCTGGGCGATGTCACAGCACCTCAAGCTCTACCCAAATGCGGCATTGCAAAGAGCATGGAAGCCTGCTATGGAGCGAGGGGCACGTTGGATAGCCCGCACCCTGGCACACTCCGAAGACGGCCTCATGCCGCCCGGCATATCGTCGGAGCATCTCGGCCCACCCGACCGTTATTACTGGGACAATTTGTGGTCGCTTGCCGGGCTTGAGGCGTCACAGGAGGTGACGGGCCGAGCTGCACGTAATGCGGCTACCAAACTAAGGCGCGCGCTGACCACCTCATGGCAGGCTGACATGGCCTCTTTGCAGAGGGATGCGCTCCCCGCCGCCCCAGGCAGGAAGATCGACCTCGGCATGGTTGGCACGCTGGCGGCATGGTTCCCCCTTGAATTGCTACCTGCTGATAGTCCCATGCTCGAAGGAACGCTCGCCGCTCTGGAAGAGAGTACTTTTTATGAAGGCGCACTATTTGTAGGCACAGGGCACTCAGGCTGGGGTACGTATCTCAACATGAGGATAGCGGGGTGCCACCTCCTGCAAGACTCCGACAAGGGCTGGGAGATGATGAAGTGGCTTTTGCGCCACGCCTCGCCCACCTACAACTGGCCGGAGGCGATACACCCACGCTCGCTTGGCGGCAGCGCGGGCGACGGCCATCACGGCTGGGCCTCCGCTGAATGGCTGATGCTGGTTAGCTCCCTCTTACTACGCGAACAAGGGGACTGCCTTATTATCACGCCTTCTTTACCCGAAGAATGGCTCTCCAGCGAGGGCGAGATCAAGGTAGAAAATGCCCCAACCACCTTCGGGCCTGTTTCGTTCAACATTACGTGGGGAGCTGAAGGCCGCAATCTACATCTCGATATTGCGGGCCATTGGCACACAAAGCCCGGACGGATAGAGTGGAAAGTTCCCGGTCGGGAGAATATATTGCTATCGTCTGATGCGCGGTCGGCTGACCAGGGATTATAGTTCAAGGTTGCTAATCCCTAATCCCTAATCCCTCCTACAATTTTGAACCTTGAACCTTGAACCAGTAGACAATATGCCATTACCCAAAGTTTCACTAATCATGACCGTCCGTAACGAGGCCGAGAGTCTGCCCCGGCTGCTTGATAGCGTCTTGCGCCAGACTTTGCGGCCTGACGAAGTAGTAATCGCTGATGGAGGCTCTACCGACGGCACCCAGGAAATAGCTCGTGTATACAGTGATAAACTGCCTCTGCGCCTCCTGGAAGCGCCGGGGGCCAACATCTCTGAGGGACGCAATGCCGCGATTCGAGAGGCACGCCACAGCATCATAGCCAGCACCGACGCCGGAGTCGTGCTCGACCCAGGCTGGCTCGAAGCCCTCGTAGCGCCATTCGAGGATGACGGCGTGGATGTAGTCTCCGGGTTCTTCGTGCAGGAGGCTGATACCGCATTCGAGACGGCAATGGGTGCTACCGTCCTCCCCTCGTTCGAAGACATCAATCCGGCAACATTTCTCCCTTCGAGCAGGTCAGTTGCTTTCCGCAAAAAGGCATGGCAAGAGACGGGCGGCTATCCCGAATGGCTCGACTACTGCGAGGACCTTGTTTTCGACATGAGCCTGAAGGAGCGGGGCAAGCGTTTTGCTTTCGCGCCTGAAGCAGTCGTCCACTTCAGACCACGTTCCACGCTGCGAGCTTTCTTCCGCCAATACTACCTTTATGCGAGAGGCGACGGCAAGGCCGACCTCTGGCGCAAGCGCCACGCCATCCGGTACTTAACCTACACAGCCGGGCCACTACTTGCTATCTGGGCGCTCCGGCACAAGGAAAGTCTGGCGGGTAAACTTATCCTCCTTGCAGGCATTTCCGCAAGCGCAGCCTACTGCCGCAGGCCATATTTGAGGCTCCTGCTGAGGCTTGATTCCCTTTCCCCGATCTCAATGCTCCATTCTATTGCTCTCGTGCCGCTTATACGTTTGACCGGCGATGTCGCTAAGATGACGGGATACCCAATAGGTGTCCTTTGGAGGCTGAGGCATCCCTCGCCGGGGGTTAAGGATTGAGTAATGGGTGGTTATACATGTTGTGGGCCATGTGGATCGGGCAAGCCATACTTCCGCCCCGGCAACGACGTAACCAGGGGACAGTCGTCAAAGATCGTCAGTAACGCCTTCTTCCCCGACTGCAACCTATAACTGTAACCACTGAACGTAGTATAAACGGAGAGGACTCTTGCACTCCTTTCCGTTTTTCTATGATGTCATTTTCAGAGGAGGGAGTAGTTAATGTCGCAAGTGAACGTAGTAACAATACTAAGGTCGTGGCGCCAAAAAAGCCTCGCTACCCCAGATGCCCGGAGGGAGTATTCATTAGCGCCGGCTCTAGGTATGCTGGCCGCAGCCATCACGCTAGGGCTGGTTAGCCTGCTTCCTGCCCAGAGTAGCCAGGCGGCTGCGCCTGTAAGTTGCCCGCCTAACTGGAACATCGTCAGCAGTCCGAACCCTAGAACCTACCACTATCTCAATGCAGTAGAGGTGATTTCGTCCAACGATGTCTGGGCGGTAGGTGAGTATTACAACGAAAACAACTACACCCCGGATACAGGCCTGACGATGCACTGGAACGGCCTACAGTGGAGTGTGGTGCCTATACCACCTGCCGGGCAAAGGATCAGGTTGACTGGCGTTTCTGCGGTAGCATCAAACGATGTATGGGCCGTGGGGCTTTATTACCCGGGCGGCGCATACGAGGCTATAGCCATGCACTGGGACGGCACAGCCTGGACGATAGTGCCTACTCCCACCAGGCCGGGCGGTACCGAGCTAAATGCGGTAGTGGCGCTCGCATCTAACGATGTGTGGGCAGTCGGCGCGAACGATGGCTTTCACTCTACTATTGCGATGCACTGGAACGGGCAGCAATGGTCCTTCGTATCCACGCCGAACGGCGGCAACTTCAGTGACGATAACGTGCTGGAGGCCGTGACAGCTGTATCACCTACTGACATCTGGGCCGTAGGTTACATCTACCCCAAAGGCGGCACGCAGCGTACCCTAGCTATCCACTGGAACGGCAGCCAGTGGACCCTGGTGAATACGCCCAATCCGGGCAACTACGTTCGCAGCCTGCATGGTGTAACTGCGACGACAAGCAACGACGTTTGGGCGGTGGGCCAGTATTCCTATAACCTGGGTGAGACATACATACCGCTCTTCCTGCACTGGAACGGCACCGCATGGAGCCACGTGCCCGGCCCTGACTTCCCGGATTACAGTATTCTGCGTGCAGTACAGGCTGTTTCTGCGAACGATATCTGGGCTGTGGGCACCAACTCTCCCGGCAACTTCGGACCTTTCGAGACCCTGATCATGCACTGGGACGGCACGGCCTGGACCAGAGTATTCAGTCCGAATGGCTTCAGAGATTTCAGCCGCCTGTATGGAGTGGCTGCGGTTTCCTCGGATGAAGTATGGGCCGTCGGCAACTCCGACAAAGCAGGCTTCCCCTATACCTCTGACAGCCTGATACTGCGTCACCTTTGCCCGCAGCCTAGCCCCACCGTTACACCTACCGGCACGATAACACCTCCCACCTCAACGGCAACCCACACCGCCACAACCGCACCCACAGGCACGCCGAGTGCCACAGCAATACCCAGTAACACCGCTGTTTCTACCGCGACCAGTGTAGCCACGGGCACATCTACATCTATCAGCACGCCTTCTGCTACCTTGACACAGGTAAGCACCGCCACATCAGTGCCACCTACCGTTACGCAGTTAGCATCTACTTCCACACCTCTACCTACCTCTACCTCTACTCCCTGCACTATCACCTTTAGCGACGTGCCTTCTACCGATACCTTCTACACCAACATCCGCTGCCTTGCCTGCATGGGTATAGTATCGGGTTACTCTGACAACACGTTCCGACCCAACAACCAGGTTACCAGGGGGCAGCTAGCCAAGATGGTATCTAACTCTGCCGGCTTCTCTGAACCTGTATCGGGGCAGACCTTTGAAGATGTGCCTCCTACCCAGACTTTCTATGAGTTCATAGAGCGTCTCACCGTCAGAGGTTACATGACAGGGTATGTATGTGGAGGAGTAGGCGAGCCATGTCTTGGCAGACCATACTTCCGATCCTTCGCAAACGCTACTCGTGGACAGACCTCAAAGATAGTGGCTAACGCTGCCAACTTCACAGAACCACCTGTGGGACAGACGTTCCAGGATGTGCCTTCTACACATACCTTCTACGAGTTCATCCAACGCCTTACAACCCGTAACGTAATGGGCGGGTACGAATGTGGAGGAGCGTTCGAGCCGTGTGTGGGACCGGAGAACAAGCCATACTTCCGACCTGGTAACGATGTAACGAGGGGACAGTCTTCAAAGATTGTGGCTAATGCCTTCTTCCCTGGCTGTAATCCCTGAGCCTGAATAGACTAAAAAATACCCGTGACGCGTGCTGCGTCACGGGTATTTTGTTATAGCAAGGACGCAGAAAAGTATGTGCTATACTACTCGATATAGACATGGAGGACGTACAGCATGTCAATCCCGGATAGCAGTTCTGCCCGCAATTCAGGCGATCCGGCAAAGGGCGTTGAAGGCAGCCTGGCCGGGATCGTCACGGGCGCGGTTGACGGCTTCACTAGCATGGCGGTCGCGGCGGGCGGCGGGATAGAAACAGTAGAGGGTGCGCCAACCTGGTATTCGCCCTCCAATATCCCGGTCTTCAATGCTGCAGGGCTTTTCTCTACCGATCTCGTCAGACCCTTTACCCTGGATGCGGTCGGCGCGTACTTCCAGCAGATGGCGCACCCTTACTCGCTCATGGTCCTCGATGGCCTTGTGCCCGGCGCAGCCCAAAGGCTCGACGATATGGGTTACGTCCAGGTAGATTCCATGCCCGCAATGTGGCTCGATAACCTCGACACCGCTCTTCAAGAGATGAGCAGACCCGCAGACCTGATGGTGGAGGTCAAGAGAGTTGAGTCGAGTATGGAGAGGGCTACTTTCCGGTCGGTCTTGCTCCAGGTATTCGCGATGCCGGCAGAAGAAGTGGAAATAATCCTGACCGATAAGGCATTCGATATGCCTAACATACGCCACTATATCGCCCGCGCTGACGAAGTGACCATAGGCACAGCATCCGTTGTCATAGGAGGCGAGATAGCGGGCATCTGGAACGTTGGTATGCTTGCCCAGCACAGGAGGCGGGGCATCGCCCTCCAGATGATGTATCATGCCCTGACCGAGGCGCACGCTGTCGGGTGCCATTCCAGTATGCTTCTCGCCTCTCGCGACGGCACCCCCTTATACGAGCGCCTCGGCTACAGTACCATCTCCACGCTCAGGGTCTTCGTCCCCTCCGGCGCTGGCAAGCAGCAATAGGCCTCTTTAAGTCCGCTGCAACTTCGGCACACGGCCGGCCCGCCAACGCTGCTGCCGGATGCTGAGCAATTCGACGTTCTCCCACATATCAGGCCCCATCTCGGAGCGTGCCGAGGGCAGCCACTCTTTCACTTTCTCCCAGGTAAGGTCCAGGCTCTCCATTGCGTCGAACAAGAGATCGTCACTCAGCAGATTGTGGTCGATTAGCGCACCGAGCATCTCCCAATATCCGAGTGCCGTAGTAAGCATCAACCACTCGCGGCTGCTGGGCGGGTAAAGCTGCTTTATCTCCTCCCACGTGCCCGGCTTGAACTGCGTCAAAATCCAATGTTCCGATTCTTGCAAAAATGGCTCCAGACGCAACTTGAATAGTTTCACCATCAAATGCGCATCTTCATGCGTAGGTATGCTCATGTTGTCTCCAGGGGTCAGGGGTCAGGGGTCGGTAATCACGTCTCACGTTTCACGTTTCACTCATCGCTCGCTAAGTATAGCCCCCATGCCAATAAGTAACAACTCTATTGACTCCCTCCCTTCCCGTGTGATATAACAACGAGCAATCGAACATATCGGGGCATTGAAGGAAGAAACAGTAGTCTGGCGGCAATAAGCGCAGAGATGGGGCGGCAGGTGAAAGCCTCATGAGCCGTGGGATCGAAATACAACTTCCAGAGCCTCGACGGGTTCCCGCCCGTTACAGCGGTTAGGCCGATTGTGGCCTGGTGAGGCGTTCGCCGAGAGGCAGCGCGAAGCACGGTGGTACCACGAAGCAGATGCTCTCGTCCGTCGCAATGGCGGGGAGAGCTTTTTTGATTGGTTCAAGGTTAGAACGCCATACAACTTTGAACCTTGAACCTCGAACCCTGATTGATAATTCCTGGAGGGTGTAGGATATGGAAGAGGATACACGGCAGGTAACTACGCCTGAACAAATGCATAGCGAATTGCGCGAAGAGCGAAAAGAAGTGGAGGTGCTTGCGGAGGCAGAGATGAAGGAGGCCACCGCCGAGATAGCCGCAGAGGCCACCGTGCGTGCGGGGGTGCAAACTGAGGAAGCCGAGCGCTGGGAGGGTATCAACGTGAGTGACGAACACATTAGTGAAGTAATGACACGAGCGGTGGCCGAGATTGTGCCCCGCGACGAGTTCGAGAAGATGCTGCGTTCGGGGCGCAAGCTGCGCGTCAAACTCGGCATCGATCCGACCGGCCCACGCCTGCATATCGGGCGAACGGTGCCCCTTTTCAAGCTGCGCCAGTTCCAGGACATGGGCCACCAGATCGTGCTTATCATCGGCGACTTCACGGCCATAGTGGGCGACCCGTCAGACAAAGATGCCCAGCGCGTCATGCTCACTACTGAGCAGATAGAATCCAACATGGCGACCTATAAAGAGCAAATAGGCAAAATACTCGACATCGACAAAGTGGAGTTCCGCTATAACGCGCAATGGCTCGGCCCCCTCACCTTCCATGACGTTATAAGGTTAGCCTCGAAGTTCACGGTTGCCCAGATGCTTCAGCGCGAAAACTTTGCGGTGCGCTGGGAAGAAAGTAAGCCCATCGGTCTGCATGAATTGTTATACCCGCTGATGCAAGGCTTCGACTCGGTTGCGATAAAGGCCGATATCGAGCTAGGGGGAACCGACCAGCTATTCAACCTCATGGCGGGCCGCGCCCTACAGCCGGAGTTCGGTCAGCCCCCACAGGGCGTGATCTGCACCAACATGATCGCTGGCACCGATGGCCGCAAGATGTCGACTACCTGGGCCAACGCCATCTACCTGCTCGATGAACCACGCGACCAGTTCGGCAAGGTCATGTCGATGGGCGACGATGTAATCCCGGTCTACATGGAGTCATGCACCCTGCTCCCCATGGACGAGGTAAAGCGAGTGCGCGAAGGATTGGAAGACGGCAGCGTGCACCCGATGGACGCGAAGAAACAGCTTGCCTGGGAGATCGTCAGGATGTACCACGGCGAGGAGGCCGCCAACACAGCCCGCGCCGACTTCGAGCGCCAGTTCCAGAATCGCGACCTACCCACTGAGATCCCGCTTGTGCCCATCGAAAGAATTGTTGGAGGCATGGTGCATATTCAGGGCAGCAGTG
>JBDSDS010000035.1:0-6526 GCA_039920445.1 Chloroflexia bacterium | reverse complement strand
ATTGGTTACAGGGCCAGAACAGCCCGGAAACCCTCAGAATAGGTCTCCAAGATCGGCAATTTCTGTGCAACTTTGGCTTTGATACCCCATTAGCTAGACCGCTAAATGGACTTTTCAGACAGTCTCTTACAAATGGATTCCCTTCCGATAGCATCCTCTTGAAAAGGTACGCGTAAACCTATGCAAACCATAACTGACCTGACACAAAGAGAACCCACACCCGCTGTCCTCACTATCGGCTCGTTCGATGGCGTACACTTAGGACACCAAACTCTCATCTCTAAAGTCATACAGAGCGCACGAGAGAAGGGGGTGAGGGCCGTAGCCCTCACATTTGAGCCGTCACCACGCGAGGTACTACGTCCGGATCAACCTCTGGCTTACCTCAGCCGCCTACCTGAAAAGCTGGAATTGCTTGGCCGTACTGAGCTTGATGAAACGGTAGTCGTCCCTTTTACGAAAGAGCTTTCGCAGGTGGAAGCGCCCGACTTCATCGCCTGGGTGCGCCGCTATCTGCCATTCGTCGAGTTATGGGAAGGGGAAGGGTTCGCCCTGGGCCATGCGCGCACCGGCAACACAGAGGTACTGGCACGTCTGGGTGAAGAGTTGGGTTACACAGTCAAAATAGCCCCGCTTGTTGAGGAAGGTGGCGAGCCGATTAGCAGCACGCGGATCAGAGAGGCAGTTATGATAGGAGATATGGAAACAGCCACCACCCTGCTTGGGCGCTACCCAACTGTTCCTGGCACAGTAGTTCCCGGCTCCAAACGTGGGCGCGAGATGGGCTACCCGACGGCTAATCTCGCCATCCCACCCAACCAGGCTCTCCCCGCCGACGGCGTCTATGCGGGCTGGGCCACACGACACACTACAGGCGAAGCGCTCCCCTCAGTGATAAGCGTAGGCACCCGGCCTACTTTCGAGGACGATGCCCGGCTGGTAGAAGTCTATATCATTGACTTTGATGCCGACCTGTATGGCGAAAGGCTAACAGCCCACTTCGTCAAGCACCTCCGCCCCCAGGTCCGCTTCGAGGGCATGGAACCACTCATCAAGCAGATGGACCATGATACTGTTGAGTCCAGGAAGATATTAGCAGTCGTGAAACGTGAAATGTGAGGACGGAACCGCCAAATTATTATTGTTTTTATTCACCGCAGAGGCGCAGAGGGCGCAGAGAGTATGCTGAGGCTTATGGGGGTTAGTAGTCGCTGGCCTACCTTAGCTGACGGCTGACGGCTAAGGACTGATAACTCACGTTTCACCCCGCAATCCGATTTGGAACTCCACCCGTATAATATAGTGATAGACAGATAGAGAATATACGGTCCACTCCTTCCTCCTTCACCAGGACCCCTGTAGCCAACACGGTTACAGGGGTCCTGGCCTGTTTACGAGGCGCAAACTAGCCGGGCACGACAAAGGGAGCAGATAGGCTCCCCTTCTATATTATGACTGTTAGGTATTTACTCCCCGATGAACCAACCCATGCCGGGGCTGTTGTAGAGCGGCTTCGGATAGTACTGGCGCAACTTGCCGATGCTATAGGGATCGAGTGCGCGGCTGGAAGCATTGTAGAGCGCAAAATGGAGGTGTAAAGCGCCTCTGGAGCCTGTGTCACCTGCCCACCCCAGGAAATCCCCACGCTTCACGGCGACCGTGCGCGACTGTGAGCCTAGAGGTATGTCTCCCGAAATCGAAGCGAGATGGCCGTAATAGGTGTAGTATGTCGCCCCGTCGACCTTATGCTGTACCCAAACTGCGTTGCCCTGTCGCGACGAGCAGTTGCCGCATGCCATACCATCTGCCGAGGCAATCACAGGAAAAGTTCGCCAACCACGTGAGTTCACACCACCGTTGATGTAATCAATACCATTGTGCAAACCGCCACTGCTTGAGTAATACCAACCTGAGAGCATCGACATATTACTGCCGGCCTCGAAGGGCAGTGTGAGGAACGGCGTTCCGATCTGCTTTGACGGGGCGGCGTTGTTACCCGCGAAGGCTGTTATTCCCGCAGAGGGGAAAAGGGCCGAAGCCGCTACGATTAAGGCTAAAGATGCAACCACAATCCCAGTCTGCGCCTTTGTGCCCGCTTTGTTGAGAAAATAAAGATAAGTCCTCATAACGTAAAAGAACCTCCAATGGATAAGCAAAGTGTCACGGGTCGTTTACATAAGACTTCGACCCAAGCAGAGTATAAGGGCCGTTAGTGTGCAATTGCTAGCCTTTTTCCACGCCTAGAGGCCTTTTTACGACGCACAATACGGCAGGTTACGTAGTCGCATAGTCGCTAACTACGTAGCTTTCCGCATGAAAATAGGATTACGTAGCATCTGTTTGCCCCTGGCCACCATGAGCCAGACAAACTATGAGATATGGAACGCATATTTCTGCCTCCGCAGTTTCGCAGCCAGGCCCAAACGATAAAAACCTTTGTGTTCTCTGTGCTCTCTGTGTTCTTTGTGGTTAAATAAGAGCCAACCCTCAGGGAAACGGTGGTACAAGTCGTGCCAGATAGCTCCTTCATAACTTGCCGCCTGAACCTTGAAAGGAGCCACACATAATGGCAGGACAAATAGACCCCACGGTCTTGAACAAGATGACCAAGCTGCAGCGCATGGACGCTGCCCTCCACAACCAGCCGGTCGACCGCCCGCCCGTATCTCTCTGGAGGCACTTCTACGAATGCGAGCAATCAGCCGAGGACCTCGCGGGCGCGATGCTGGCCTTCCACAAGAAATATGACTGGGACTGGATGAAGGTTAACCCACGCGCCTCATACCACGTCGAAGGCTGGGGCGTAAAGACGAACTACGCAGGCCCGAACGATAAGCCACAAGTCAGCGGCCACCCAATCAACAGTACGTCCGATTGGGGCAAGCTGAGGCCACTCTCCACAACGGAAGGGGTACTCGACGAGCAGATAGAGGTTATAGAGCGCATCTGCGAGGCGCTGGCCGGGGACGCTTACTTCATCCCGACCATATTCAATCCTTTGTCTATTGCCTCTGATTTGCTCCCTGACAAGAAGAGCCTGCTCCAGGTAATAGAAAAGGATCCCCAGGCCCTGAAGGACGCGCTAGAGGTAATCACCGATACGTTTGCCAACTTCGCCCGCGAATGCGTCAAGGCAGGAGCAAGCGGCATCTTCTTCGCAACGACTGACTGGGCTAGCCGCGATATGCTCAACGAGGAACAGTGGGACGAATGGGGCAAGCCGTATGATCTGCGCGTGTTGGCGGCGGTGCAGAACGCGCCATTCAACGTGCTACACGTCTGCAAAAACAACAACCTGCTCTACTCCCTCGCCGACTACCCGGTACAGGCTATCAACTGGGCTGTAGGCTCGCCGGGCAATCCCGGCCTGAGAGACGTGCAGTTGAACACCGACAAGACGGTTATAGGCGGCTACAAGAACGAGACGCTGCGTGATGCGACGCCCGCGCATATAACCTCAGAGGCAAGGCTAGCGCGCGAACAGACCGGCGGACGGAGGTGGATACTCGGCCCTGCCTGCGCTATTCCGATAGACTGCCCGGAAGAGAACATCAGGGCAGCAAGGGCGGCTGCAGACCAACTGCAAGGTTTGGTGTAGTTTCAGGGGAAACCGAGCCGTACACAACAAAGAGAGCTAACCCGGGTTAGCTCTCTTTCTGTCTCTATTGGTTTATACACGGTAAGGCCGGCCATAGCCTTGTTCCAGGGTTATACGTCTAACTTCCCACCCACGAACTCTGCTACCATCCCCAGCGCCTTGTCCAGCCCTTCAGCATCTTCGCCGCCCCCAGTAGCCATGTTAGGCCCCCCACCGCCGTCGCCGCCTATAGCCGGGGTTATACCCTTGATAATGTCGCCTGCTCTGATGCCCCGCTCCACTACGTCAGGCGTGACCATCGCCAGCAACTTGGGCTTGCTATCTATGAGCGCGCCAAGCACTACCACGCCCGACTTTAGTTGGTCGCGCAGGTGGTCACCTGCTTCTTTGAGGGTGTCCATGCTGGAGGCAGATGTTCGGGCGGTTAGCACCTTCACACCACCCACTTCGCTTACCTGCTGGGATATGCCGCCCGTCTCGCCCCTGGCGATCTGACGCTGGAGGGTCTCTATCTTGCGGGTGGCTTCCTTTAGCTGATCTTGCAGGGCGGCGGCCTGTTCGGCTGCGCGGTTGGGTTGGATCTGAAGACGTGAGGCAACGGCTGTTAGGAGGTCACGGCGTTCCTGGGCGTACTCTATGGCGCCTGAGCCTGTTACCGCTTCGATGCGGCGTATGCCCGAACCGATAGAGCCTTCATAAGTGATGAAGAATGCGCCGATCTGGCCTGTGCGCTCAACGTGGGTGCCACCGCAAAGCTCTTTGCTTTCGTAGCCTGGAATGCGGACCATTCGGACCGTAGAGCCGTACTTCTCACCAAACAGGGCCATCGCGCCCTCGTTCAACGCTTCCTGGTAGGCCATCTCGGTTGCCTGCACCGGGTAGTCGAGCCTTATCTGCTCGTTGACGATGCGCTCTATTTCGGCGGTCTCTTGAGTAGAGAGGCCCTGGCCGTGAGTAAAGTCGAAACGCAGCCTTCCCGGTTCCACCACAGAGCCTGCCTGGTGAACATGGGTGCCTAGCACATCACGGAGTGCCTTTTGGAGGAGGTGAGTAGCTGTGTGGTTACGCATCGTTTCCCAGCGCACGCTGCCCGGCACGTTGGCATGCACCTCTACGCCCGTTCTGATGGTCCCCTCAGAGATTACGCCGCGATGCACGATGATGCCCCCCACCGGCCTCTTAGTGTCGCGCACCTCCATCCTGCCGCCGTCCCAGGTTAAGAAGCCTTTGTCACCTACCTGACCGCCGCCCTCCGGGTAGAAAGGCGTCTGGTCGAGTACAACCTCTACTTCCTGCCCTTGCCCGGCAACGTCGACTACCTCTTTATCGACGATTATGCCTAGCGCCTTCCCTGTGGCTGTTTCCAATGTTGAGTAGTCGTAGCCGAGGAAGCGGGTCGGTTCGGCTGAAATCTGCTGGTAAATATCGAGGTTCTCACGCTCGCCCTGCTTGAAGGATGAGCCTGCCTTGCTTTGTTCGCGCTGGCGGGTCATGGCGGTGTTGTAGGCTTCTTCGTCGAGGGAGAACCCACGGGCGGTGGCGAGGTCGGCTATCAAGTCTTTCGACAGCCCGAACGTGTCGTACAGCCGGAACATCTCTTCGCCGGGGAAGGTGTCACCCGATTGGAGCTTGTTGGTGGAAGCCACCTGATCAAACCTGTTGAGGCCGGAAACGAGAGTACGTCCAAAACTTTCCTCTTCAGCAAGAATAGCCTTCAAGATGAAGTCGCGGCGCTGCACAATCTCAGGGTAAATATCACCCATCTCAGCCATGACGGTCTCAGCAAGCTCGCTCAGAAAGGGCCGTTCGAGGCCGAGCTTGCGGCCATGCACCATTGCACGGCGCATCACCCGCCTGAGGACATAGCTTCGGCCCTCGTTGCCCGGTAGCACACCGTCGCCTATAAGGAAGGTGGTAGCGCGGTCATGGTCGGCAACCACGCGGTAGGAGACGATTTGCTTCTCCATCTCCTCTTTCGAGTGACCCGTAAGCTCCATGATCTTGTCCATGTACGGCGTAAACAGATCGGTCTGGTAGCTGCTGCGAACGCCTTGCATCACAGTACTCATACGCTCTAGGCCCATGCCGGTATCAACGCCCGGCTTTTCGAGCGGCACCATACTACCGTCGCCCGGCTGGTCGAACTGCATGAAGACGAGGTTCCATATTTCGAAGAAGCGGGTTTCGTCGGTGCCGGGGTTGCTGCCGTCTTCACCTCGCTCAGGGTTGAAGTCCCAATAGATTTCGCTGTTCGGCCCGCACGGCCCCGTGTCGCCCATAGCCCAGAAATTGTCCTCGGCCCCTAGGCGCGTGATCCTCTCCCGCCGCACGCCCGCTACTTCGTGCCACAACTCGGCTGACTCGTCATCATCCAGGTAGACTGTGGGCCAGAGGCGATTGGGATCGAGGCCGAAGTCCTCGGTGAGAAGTTTCCAGGCAAGCCTTATGGCCTCGCGTTTGAAGTAGTCGCCGAACGAGAAGTTGCCGAGCATCTCGAACATCGTCTGGTGGCGTATCGAAGGGCCGACATTTTCGAGGTCGTTATGCTTACCGCCTGCCCGCATTACCCTCTGGGAAGTCACGGCCCGCTTGTAGGACCGGGTCTCATTGCCGAGGAAGATGTCCTTGAACTGCACCATGCCCGCGTTGACGAATAGGAGGGTCGGATCGTTCGCCGGAACAAGCGACGAAGAAGGCACGTAGGTGTGCCCGTTCTCTTTGAAGAACTCAATATAACGCGAGCGTATTTCGCGGCTCGACATGAACTCCATAACAGGCGACCTCCCCAGGCGGGCAAAAAGATAGAATACAGACTATTGTACAGGGGTGTCGTAGGAGCGTCAAGACCGAGGCATCGGTATCAAGGCCTATTTCCTGTGGGTAGATAGTCGTAAGGGCGGACCTATGTATCCGGCCTTACGACTATAG
>JBDSDS010000034.1:0-4217 GCA_039920445.1 Chloroflexia bacterium | reverse complement strand
CCCCTCTCCTCCCGCCCACTTGCCCTCATCCCACGCTCCTCTGAGATAACACGCGTCTGGCAGGGCAGATTGGTCTCTAACCTGCGCCAAACCTGACTGCTCACTCGTCCCGCGAAAAGCACCTGGGCGCGTAGCGTCGCCATCTTCTCGTAAACAAGCTCCGTTGCCCGAGCCAGTCCAGGCGCAACCTCAGTTATGCCTTCCAATGTTGTGCGTATGTCATCTCCCAACAGTTTCGACAGAGGCTCCGTCCGTCCCGACCACCACAACATGGCGATGTCGGTAGGCGTGTCTATGTCGAACTGACTCGCAAGCGTCCTGGGCATCGGCGCATAGGGTAGCCCCGCCTTGAAGTGAAGCTGCCATGCGAGGTCGTTATCAGTAGAAGGTAGGACGATCCGATCCAGAGCAGACGCAGGGTAAAACGCTACAACATCGGCTGAGAAAAGATTGTTCGAGGTAACACAGTGTCCCTCACCACCAATAGCAGCCGCCAGGTCCGCCAACATAGCCGGGGTCGCCAGAGGCATCGACGCTCCACCAATGTACACCACTCGTTCCAGACCATGCCGTATGCACAAATCATGCAGGCTTTGACCAAAGT
Source organism: Chloroflexia bacterium (assembly GCA_039920445.1). Taxonomy (GTDB): domain Bacteria; phylum Chloroflexota; class Chloroflexia; order QHBQ01; family JADMIH01; genus JADMIH01. The sequence continues at coordinate 3,613 of JBDSDS010000034.1, read as the reverse complement.
TGAAGCTGCCTGCCCGTGTTACTTCAATCACTAATGGCAGCCCACCTTGCCCCATGCTCGGTAGATCTGCAGATGCATTCGCAAGCCCATCATATTCCGTTACAAGTACTGCGCGCTCGAATGCGCCGCTTTCTGCTGCTTTAGTGAGAATATCAAGCGTCGCGGCCCGCTGGACCCGAATGACCAGGCGCTCAAGTGGCGAGTCGGAATCAAATGCCCCACCCTGAAACACCACCAGGGTGGGCAGGGTGGGGCGTGTACGCTCTGCCATCGCAGTACTGTCTGGAATTACGTGAAGTCAGGCTGTATCAAGCCGTAGTTGCCGTCATTACGCTTATACAGCACGTTCAGGCGCTTCTCGGTAGCGTTCCAGAAGACGAAGAAGCTGTGCCCCAGTAACTCCATCTGCTCAATCGCGTCCTCTGGGAACATCGGGGCGAAACTGAAGGTCTTGACACGCGCTATCTTGCCTGCCCCCATCTGCGTTTCACCTTCAACATCCTCAGTTTCGGCGCTGGTAGGTAAACTCATATCATCAACGGCTGCTTTGCCGAGGCCCGACGAGCCGCGCCGCTTGCGCTCGTGGCGTGTCTTATAGCGCTCTATCTGGCGAGACAGGTGGTCGATAGCCTGATCTATAGCGGTGAGTACTTCCGCGTTCTCGACCTCGCAGCGTATCAGCCTACTGTTGCCCGTGTCAATAGTAAGCTGGACACGATATTGAACACGCTGTGGGTTCATATGTGTAGGCTGCTGGGTCAAGACGACTTCCGCCGATTGCGCGTTCTCTAACGGGCGCACCAATCTTTCGAGCCTGCTCCTGATATGTTGCTCTATGTCGGCGCTCAACTTGAAGTTCTTTGGACGCAGATTAACTTCCAATGCTTATGACCCCCTTGTGGAGACAAATGAATAAGGACCCTGAGCCGAGCGCGGTTGCCGCTACACGGTCCTGGATCCTCACTGCTTCAAGCTCCTTTGTGCGCGTGGAGGGAATCGAACCCCCGACGCAAGGCTTAGGACGCCCTCGCTCTATCCCCTGAGCTACACGCGCATAATCCGTGTAGCATTATACTTCAACGGTGTCCCCGATTGCAAGCAGGTTCTGTCGGGTCGCCAGGTTATACTCATCGCCCGAAGAGAGGACATCAACCCGCAGGGTTCCGACCGAAATAGGCTGCCCTGAGTGCGCCTCTCGTGCCGAGTTATGCTGGACATGAGATGCGTCCACGAAATAGACAACCCCGCTCCCCACCACGGTGCAGTGCCCACCAGATGAGACAAGTAAGCACGTGTTCTCATCAATGCCTATTCCCAGTGCCTCAGGGTGTTCGGCAACGGCAGCCGTGAGCCTGGGGAACCGCCCACGCGCGCCGAAGTGGGTGTCAATGATAAGGTTCTCACCTGCCCACGCCAACCCATCCGATATCTGTACCATCCCCATCCTGAGCTCGCCGCTACCGCCCCCCGCTACTACCATTGGCCTTCCCATTGCCGTCGCCCCCGCGCTCGTACCCGCAACCACCGCCCCACGGTCATACGCTTGCATGATGGCCTGCTCGCACGGCGTCCGGTCGAGCACCTGCGTAAGAGCATACTGGTCGCCGCCGGTTATGAAGATGCCGGCCGCACTCTCCAGGAGACGCCAATTCTGAGGGTCTTGTGCCTCGTCACGATTGCGGATGAGCGGAGCATGGAGCCGTTTTGCATCGTAACCCAGGCGCGAGAATATACGGACATATTCAGTGGTAAGTATCTCCGGGTGGCGTGTAGCTGTGCCTAAGATTACGATATCGCGCTGTTCACTGTGTGACACAACCCTGTCTACCAGACCGAGGAAAAGGCGCGCAATGAGAGCGTCCGGGTCCAACCTGTCAGCCCCGCCGATGATCATCAAGTATCCAGGCGTCGCCCAGGGCGCATTCAGCAGAGCGTCAAATGGGGCCGTGCGGCTCAAGTCGCTTTGATGGCTATGCAAGACAATCCACCGAGAGAACTTCCTTTTGTCTGCGCTTCACATGTCCGACGTGGATCAGCACGCTCTAACTGTGACCGTCCGGCTCGCCATCATTAAAGACCTGCATTTTCACCACACCTGCGCCGGGATTGCTGCCGTTTCGCTTTCCTCTCGTCGTACTTACACCTTGCAACACTATACTTTCACTACCCTCTTCGTCGTCCAAGTCGTATGTGTTTTGAGCAGCTACTTCACCTACAGCCTCAACACGGGCGCGAAGTCCTTCGGGCGAGTTATCCGGGATCGGGCACCAGAAAGCATCACTCTGCCCCTGGGCAACGGCTCTGGATGCTCTCTTGATCTGCTCTATAGTCTCCTCTACGCGGTCCACGAAGATCACTACCAGGTCACCTGCTCGCGCCATCTCAAGGGCCTGCGTGACCGACTCCTCTTCGTCTTCGATTATGCTCACAGGCAGAGAGGGCCTGATCCGCGCGATGGTATCGGCGATCAAGCGCGCTACCTCGCCCCGCTCCCGGCCTCGCAAATCGTCATCCTCGCGCACGATTACCCAATCGAAGGTATGCGCGGCAACAACCGCAAGCTCCTGTATGTCGACATCGCGCCGGTCGCCCGGAGATGCCACAACGCCTATTGTTCTGCGGGGCCGCATCTGCTTCACCGCCGCCTGCACAGCCTTGAGCGCGTGAGGGTTGTGACCATAATCGACAATAACGCTCGCCTTGCCAACATTGAAGACGTTAAAGCGGCCCGGCGCGGTCTTCTCGTCGGTTTGGAAAGTGCGTAGCCCAAGCCGTATCGACTCGATTGGCACACCCGCTCCCCAACAGGCCGCAGCAGCAGCCAGGGCGTTTTGAATCTGGAAAGGTATCAGGCCGCTATAGGTCGCCGGTATATCCCCGGCGCGCATAAGGATCGTTTCCACTGACCCTTCAGCCAGCACCAGATTACCGTTGTCCAGGTAGGCTGCCTTCCCGCCGTTTGCCAGGTGAAACGTCATCGGGTGGGCCGTACAGTCCATCGAGAAGTAGATTATGCTGCCGGGGCAGTCCTGCGCCATATCGACAACGAGCGGATCATCAGCATTTAGAACGCCGTAGCCATCTTTGCTGACGCTCTCTACCACTACTCGCTTGACGCGCGCAAGCTTCTCAGGCGTTTCGATGCCTTCCAGTCCGAGGTGGTCGTTTGCCACATTGAGCGCCACGCTCACTGTTGATTTGTCCCATGCCAATCCCGACCGCAGTATTCCGCCACGCGCGGTCTCCAGCACCGCTACCTCGACCATCGGGTGTTGAAGCACCGCCTCCGCGCTCCTTGGGCCGGAGCAATCGCCCTTGACGCGGCGCACCCCGTTGAAATAGATGCCGTCGGTGGTAGTCATCCCGACAAACTTCTTCATCGTAGAATAAATATGGCCGATCATGCGGGTCACGGTCGTCTTGCCGTTGGTGCCTGTGATGGCGATAAGCGGCACGCGGGCGGTAGTATTGCCGGGGAACAGCATATCGATAATCGCCTCACCGACCGGGCGCGACTTACCTTCCGAGGGGAAAATATGCATCCTCAGGCCGGGCGCTGCGTTCACCTCGACGATGCCTCCGCCCTGCTCATCAAGTGGCCGCCTGATGTTGT
>JBDSDS010000033.1:0-11388 GCA_039920445.1 Chloroflexia bacterium | reverse complement strand
ACATCTAGCAACGATCAAGTTGGAAGTGTCAAGTTCCTAGATGATATGTTATAACTCTAAACTAATAAGCCGTAAGACCGGGGGTGGTTATTATTACTGATATGCGAATGGACCTTCAGTACCTGATAGATCGTCTGGAAACGATGGTTACAGGTGCGAAGCGTGTGCCTATATCGAACCGTCTGATGCTCGATGAGCAAGAGTTGGCCGACCTGATCGACCAGATGCGAACGGTACTGCCTGAAGAGGTACGAGCCGCCCGCAAGGTGTTGCGGGAGCGGGATAGCATAATAGCCGAAGCGCAACAGCAGGCTGACGACGTGCTGAAGACGGCTCACGAGCAGGCGGAAATGCTATTGGACGAGCAGGGGCTTCTGGCAGAGGCGCAGGCGAGGGCCAATCAGTTCATGGAGGAAGTGGAGCGCGACGCGCAGGAACGCATCCAGGGGTCTGATGAATACGCCCGGCAGGTGCTGACACAACTGCAAGCCCAGCTTGGCCGCCACCTGAAGACTATAGAAGCAGGGTTGCAGTCCCTTGATGGTCGAGAAGAGCCGTCAGTAAACAATAATTGACATCAGTCGCTATTGGGGGAGATGATCCTAGGATCATCTCCCTTTCTTATTGCCGGATCACGTGACACGTTGCCTTTTCGTTACGCCCCACCAAAATAACTCGAAACGGCAAGCATCTCTATGTTATAATCCCGGCTGACATGCCAGAGCAGAAACAGAGCATAATCTCCAGCCCCCCACGCGACAATGTCCTCCAGCCGCACGCAGGTTCGGACCGCCCAAGTATCTCGGTCTTTTTCCCCGCCTATAATGACGCGGGCACTATCGCCTCGATGGTGTTGGCGGCGCTGCGGACCTGCGCGCAGCTTACCGATGACTATGAGGTAATTGTCGTCAACGATGGCTCGACCGACTATACGGCTGAGGTGCTTGAAGATATAGCATCCAAGTATGAGCGCGTGCGGGTAGTCACACACAAAAAGAATCGTGGCTACGGCGGCGCGCTCAAGACCGGGTTCAAGACCGCCTCTAAAGAGCTTGTCTTCTATACCGACGGGGACGCGCAATATGACGCCCATGAGCTAGCGATACTCGCGCCCGCCATGCGACCCAACGTCGATATTGTCCAGGGATACAAGATTGCTCGTCATGACCCGCTCTTCCGTATCATTATAGGCCGGATTTACCATCTAATTGTCAAGATCACGTTCGGTTTGCCGGTGCGCGATACAGACTGTGACTTCCGGCTGATCCGAAAATCTGCGCTGGAACGTTTCACGCTCAAATCTAATACCGGGACCATTCCGGTAGAATTAGTCAAGAAGCTACATGACTCGGGCGCCGTATTCGCGGAGGTGCCGGTGCATCATTATCACAGGGCATATGGGCGGTCGCAGTTTTTCAATTTCAAGCGTTTGTGGGCGACCGGCATGCAATTGTTGCAACTCTGGATTGACCTTGTTCTCAGGCCTGCCCTGACAGGACGCAAACCTGTAAAGTCGGTCAAGCCTGCCACGGATCAGGACTACAGTAACCCTTCACTTGTCTATAGAACCGAGGCGGAAGCCCAGGCTATCAGGGAAGCGGAGGGGACGCAGGCGCCGTAATCGCTACAGAAAGATAACAGATGTCGTAGATGATGCCGATCAAGATGTCAGACATTGGGGCGTGTATAGCTCGGTTTGGAGGTTATCACTTTGATCTACATAAATGACACCCGCGCGCAATATAGCAGCCTCAAGGCCGAGCTTCTGCCTGTTGTAGACGCCGTAATGGAGAAAAGCTACTTCATTCTAGGTGACAATGTGGCAGCTTTTGAGCGTGAGTTTGCCAACTTCTGCGGCACCGAACACTCAATCGGAGTTGCTAACGGGACGGACGCTCTCCACCTGGCTTGCCGCGTTCTGGACATCGGACCTGGAGATGAGGTGCTCACCAGCACGCACACGGCGACCTTCACTGCGCTGGGTATATCAATGACAGGCGCGACACCAACCTTTGCCGATATAGACCCCAATACAGGCAACATAGACCCGACCAAAATCGAGGCGTCGATTACGGCGCGCACGAAGGCCATCATGCCTGTGCATCTTTACGGTCAGATGGTGGATATGGCCCCTATTATGGCGATAGGACGTAGCCGTGGGATTCCGGTAATCGAGGACGCGGCGCAGGCTCATGGTGCGACCTATAAGGGTAAGCGTGCCGGTTCTCTCGGCGTGCTAGGGTGCTTCTCCTTTTACCCTACGAAGAACCTGGGAGCTTACGGCGACGGCGGCGCTATCACGACCAATGATGCAGACCTTGCCCAGGCATTGCGCGAGTTACGCAATGGCGGCCAGCGGGGGCGGTATAACCATGTACGTGTCGGTGTGTGTAGCCGTCTGGATGAATTGCAAGCTGCTATCTTGCGCGTAAAGCTGCGCTACCTGGATGATTGGACGCGAGCGCGCCGCCGAAATGCTGAGCGGTATGACCTCCTCCTGGCCGACGCGAAAGTGCCAGTCCGTCCCATGACACTGCGCGGCTACGGTGAGAGCGCTATGCATCTATATGTAATTCAGGTGGAGGCTAAGGATCGAGACCCACTTATCAAACATCTAAAAGAGCACGGCGTAGTTGGGATGATCCACTACCCTATACCTGTTCATCGCCAACAGGCCTATGCCTTCCTCAACTTGCCTGAAGGCAGTTATCCGGAGGCCGAACGCATGGCGAAAGAAATCATCACGCTCCCTATGTACCCGGAGTTGAGCGATGAACAGGCAACCACAGTTGTGGAGGGGATTCGTTCCTATTATGCCTAAAGCATATCTCACAGCTAAGGATATTGTGTCTCTTGCTCGCCAGGCAACTGAACGGGCGTCCAACTCTGCTCGGCGGCGCTGTGGCTAGGTCTGGCCGAATGGAGCGTTTGATGACGCCGTTGCGGCGGACGATGCGTTGGCTCTCATCGCGGCCAACGCTGTGGAACCTTTTCCGCCGCATCCTCGAGTTTAACTTCATCGAGGAAAAGCGTGTCATCAGCCGCGAGCTTATGCCCCTGCTGGAAAGTGCGGACCTGTCGGGACGCACGCCTAGGCTGCTGGACCTGGGTTGTGGGACGGGTGAGCTTGCCCCTATCTTTATCAAAGCGGGGTATAGTTATGCAGGGATAGATATAGAGCCTGAACGGATCGAATATGCGCGCAAGACTTACCGACAGGGTGAGTTTCACGTCATGGACGCATCGCATCTCAAGTACCCGGACGGTCACTTCGATCAAATTCTAGTGACGGGCGTGCTACACCATCTTTCCGATCAGGAGGTGCGCGAAATCGTGCGTGAGATGCGACGGGTGTTGCGACCAGACGGGCGCGCGCTCGTTATGGAAGATATAGCCTTGAGGGGTTCGCTAAACCTGCTAGGCGCACTTGTCCACCTTGCCGATGCGGGGGCGTTCATACGCCGCCCAAAGCAGTATGTTAGTCTGTTCGTCCCGGACCTTGAGATGAAGAAGACATATCCCGTCAGATGTGGTGTCTGCGACTATCAGGTCTTCATACTCGAACCACCTGCGCTTTCATCTGAGTAGAACCCATCTCAAAATAGGACCATGACGAATAGCACGATAAAACTTTGACTTGTCATTCTGAACGCAGTGAAGAATCCGTATGGGAGAGTAGGTACTAAGGGTACGGATTCTCCACTTCTTTCAGAATGACAAAGGGGAGCGGGGTCGCTTCGTCAATCAGCTATTTATGAGTTAAGTCGACTAAGGGTGCGGTAAAGGGTTAAATCCTCATACTATAAATTTAAAAGACTTATAATGATCTCATGGAACCTGAAGCCCATTTCGTTATCGCCGAAGCTGAAGCCATTAGCGGCAACGCGCCGAAGAGAGTTGTGAGTATGGATGCCGCATGGTGGAGCACATTCGCTTTGCTGATGATCGCAATGTGTCTGACAGTGACCGGAGAGCTTCTGCTAAAGAGCGGCATGAACAGGCACGGCGAGCTGAACGTCAGTTTTTCGACGCTGCTACCGACGGCGGTGAAGCTGTTCAGCAGCCCGTTTGTGTTCGGGGGGTTTGTATTCGTGTTCGGCGGCGCGCTCTTCTGGCTTGCGGTATTGTCGCGCTGGCCTCTCTCGCTGGCCTACCCTCTCCTGTCGATAAGCTACATAATCGGCATCGCCGCATCTGTCGTCCTTTTGAAGGAAAAGGTGTCATGGGTCCAGATCGCGGGTGTATTCGTAATTATGATGGGTGTCTTCCTGGTGAGTCGTGGGCAAGCGGAATGACGTTAGATATAAGAAGCCGCATCGTCGGAATCGAACGGTAATCGCATGAGTAGCAATATCATAGAAAATATGGCTCCAGCACGCGCAATTACTACTGAAGAGATACCTGCCGATAGAACATTGGCTGAGCTCATGACGCTTGAACCGCGACTGCCCGGTTACACCCTGACCGTAATTATCCCGGCGTACAACGAAGGCGACGCCATATCGACGGTGATTGGCAAAGTCAAGGAGTTGCGCGCCGATGCTGAAGTTCTTGTAGTAGACGACGGCTCACTCGACAACACTACTGAGGTGGCGCGGGCCGCGGGCGCGAGGGTTATCCGGCACCCATACAACAAGGGGAACGGCGCCGCCGTCAAGACCGGGCTGCGTAACGCTCAGAGCGAGGTTGTACTCCTCCTGGACGCGGATGGACAACACCCGCCCGAAGACATCGAGCGCGTGCTGGCGGAAATAGGCGAGTACGATCTTGTAGTTGGGGCGCGAACGCGAGACTCCGAGTCGGCATGGATTCGTGACTTCGGCAACTCGATATTCAATAATCTGGCGACCTACCTCTCCGGGCGCAAGATACCTGATCTGACCTCAGGCTTCAGGGCGATGAAGCGCGATATGATCATGGAGTTCATCCATCTCTTGCCTAACCTTTATTCCTACCCGACCACCAGCACCCTGGCCTTTCTCAAGGCGGGATATAACGTTAAGTTCGTGCCGATACGCGCTCGCAAAGGCACAGGCAGAAGCAACACCAGGATCGTGCGGGATGGCGTCCGGGCGGTTGTGATAATACTGCGGATGATTACTTTATTTGCGCCGATGAAGATATTTCTGCCTGTGAGTGTCGCGCTGTTCGTCTTTGGGGTCATATATGGCCTGGCCAACATCTTTCTCCTGGACGCAAGCCGTATTCCGAACGGGTCGGTCCTGCTTATCATGAGTAGCTTGTTTATATTCCTCTTTGGCTTGATCTCAGAGCAAATTGCCGCGATGCGCTTCGAGAGTAGCCAGCGGCCAGGCAGGCCGTGGCGACAGGACGGCGATGGGGATACAAGTCGGCCCAACGAGGATCGCTCGCCGGAAGAGTCTGCCTGACTCATGGCGCAGCCGAACCCGACTCGCTCGATGCGGGCACGTTTGTGGGGACTAAGGCTCGTCGGGACGCTATTTTCCATCGCGCTTCTGGTATGGCTCGACGTATCCGGCGCGTTGCCGATGGAGCGTGTGTGGTCTGCCTTTTCGAGCGCCGACCCCGGCCTGGTCGCCCTGTCAATTGGACTCTATGTGCCCTTCCTAGTTGTAAAAGCTGCGCGCTGGCGCTTACTTTCTGCTGACATGATGATGCCAATATCATGGGCGGATAGTTGGCGTATCTATTCAATTGGACTTGCGGCAGGCACGTTTACGCCGGGCCAGGCAGGTGATGCGCTAAAGGCGTGGTACTTACAGCGGGCAGGCTATCCTCTTGGTCGCGGGCTGGGAAGCTCGGTGCTTGACAGGCTCTTCGATGTAGCAGGGCTGGTGGCGCTTGGTCTACTGGGTGTGGCTGTATATGGTGGGCGATTTGCCGGTCAGACGCCGGCGCTGGTTGCCTGGGTGGTGCTCGGCGTGCTTGTGGTAGTATTTCTCGCCTGGAAGCCCTCTCGAACCTGGGTTGTCAGCTTTATTTCACGCCGTCTTACGCGGCTTGGCCTAGTTGGACAGCAAGGTGACAGTACGCCTGCCTGGACACTGAAGCCAACTACTATCGCTACTGCTTCGGCGCTCACCATAGGGAGCTTCGCAACCTCGATATTCCGGGTCTGGCTGCTAGCTGCCGCTGTGGGTGTATGGCTGGGACCTCTTGAGGTGTCGGGCTTCGTTGGCTTAACTACCGCCGCCGCTTTAGTGCCGGTAAGCGTTGGGGGAATTGGCACTCGTGATGCGGTCGCTGCCCTCGCATTCACTCAGCTTGGTCACTCTGCTGCTGAGGGGATTGCGGTGTCGCTCTTACTGCTCCTGCTCAACGCTGCTCAGGCCGTCGCCGGTTGGCTGGTCTGGCTGACATATCGTCCCGCCACGCAGGCACAGGGAGCTATTCGGCAACCGGAGGTAACGTAAGTTGGTGACGGGAGACCTGATACGTCACTTTTTGTTGGTCTCAGCGGTGCTGTTTGCTGTGGTCGCCGTCACTACCTACCTGTTAGACAAGTATAGAAAGCGTCAAACATTACCGGCTATCAAATTGACATCCCTCGTAGTTCTCGGCCTTCTCATTTCCGTTCTTGCAATGTCGGCAGCTTCTGCTGTCTGGCAGCGGGACCGCGCCGGAGAAAATCTCAGGGAGTTTGAGCTAATTCAGGTTGTCGGGGAGAGCAATCTAGTTCCTAATGCATTCACAATAGTGGACTCGCTCACCGACACTGTGCCGGTTTCCTTGCCTTATACGGCCTCCATACACCTGGAAGACCGGCGCTTGGACGAAATCGATCTCAAACCGCAACACTATTTATCTGGCAATGTAGTATCAGTCCAGCCAGGACAGGCGGTGCGATATAGCCTTAAGGTTGCGTCTCCACTGGATAGTCCCGGTATATACCAGGTGCGGCTCGTCTGGTACGACAAGGCACTCTCCGTGCTTTCCTGGAGTGATAGTCCTCAGTGGGCTTCCGCACCCAGTCGTGGACCTAATTGGGACGACCAATTCTTGTCAAAGGTCTTTCGCACAGCCCTTTACGAAGTCCCAGCGGGAGCCGCCTATGCCCGGATGGAAGTGCGAAACATAGGCACTACTTTGGCAATAATCTGGCGCTTGAAACTGTCTGCCGTTGGCGCGTATGTCGAACAGCACCCAAACGGTGCCCGTGGGTCGGTTGCCTTCTCCTTCGATTGGGAGAGCGCGATGGGCGGCCCTATCCACTCGCGGGGCATGACGGCGCACGATCCGGCTTCAGCGGTCCAGCATGGCTTGCAGATGCGTCAGGGCGCCGATTGGCTGATGGAGCTATTCGATACTTACAAAGTGAAGGGCACCTTTTACGCGACCGGCTACAACTTCCTCGACGGCAACATCAGTAGGCGCATCTTTTCGGGCTATCCACTATATAAATGGGCCTCCCAGAGGAACGGTTGGTCAAGCGAGTATTGGCTAACGCATAAATGGTATGGTGACGATCCATTCGGCACGGTAGAGAGCGCGCCTGAATGGTACTTCGGCGACCAGACGCGTGCCCTCCTGGATGCAGGGCATGAGATCGCTCCGCATACATTCGGCCATCTCTACGTTCGCGGTTCCAACCCCGAAGAACTTGCGACTGATATGGACGAATGGATAGCGGCGGCAGACGCGATTGGGGTCCGCCCCGCTACCACGTTCGCGTTTCCGTGGCGGAGCAGCAACTCCCTTACTCCCGACTTCTACGATGTGCTCTACAGCCGGGGTATTCGAGCCGTTACTCGCCTGTACGAACGCGACCTCCGCGATCTGTATACCATTAGCGCGGTGCCGACATATACACAGATGCTCGTCGTACCCGATTTCCGGCTCGAAGCGCCGACCTCAAACGTTGTGGAGGAAGCGGCGGGCGAGATCATTGGTTTGGAGCGTGGCACGCAGGTTCTGGACGCAGTTATAGCTCGGCGCGGCACGACTTCGTTCTGGACGCACCCTGAGCAGCTTGCGGATAGCCCGGATTTCGATCAGGTCAAGCGGAATTGGAGAGGGGTGGTATCAGATGCTGCCGCACGCCGTGATAGAGGGTTGCTTTGGATTGGTACGGTAGCCGAAATAGTCGCATACCAGCGCGATGTGATGAGCGTTACAACAAGGTTGGAGCCGGGCTTTTTCGGCCTGGGAGATTGGACCTTAGAAGTTCGCAACGACTCCGGGCGAGAGATAAAGGGCGTTACACTCACTTTGCCCTCGGAGATAAGCAGGGCCGGTTCCAGTTCGGTCCAGATTGCGACGGCTAAGCGCGAAGGCGACAAAGTGATCCTCAGTCCCGCGAATCAACCTACGTTCCCCACACGCCAACTTATATTTAATACATTGCCGCCTGGGGTCACGAGGCTATCTCTCTTATGGGCAGAGGGACAGGAGCCTCCCAGGTGAAGCTAAGCGCACTTGGCCTGCGTGATGTCCGTGACGCCAGCTCCCGCCATGTCTGGCTGCTGATGGCTCTTGCTTTGTTCGTGACAGGTGCGCTGCTCCTGTACCACTTCGCGCGGGAAGTTACCGTCGAGGTCGGTGAGGTTGGAGACTCTGCCCGCATCAGTGGCTTTTATGCTGACGAGGCCGACCTCACCTATCGTTACCGCTGGACCAGGGAACGTGCTGAAGTCAGCTTTGAGGGCGCAGGTAGCGCCTCTGCCTGGGCCGTAGTTGTATGGGCGCAGGCAGTGCTTCCGAAGGGTTCAACTTCGCCAGTCACAATGACTGCTGTGATGGACAATTGGGGTCTTGGAACAATTAACGTGTCGGGCGAGATGAAGCCCTATACCTTTTCGCCAGGTGGCGGTGACCAATACCCGTCACCATCGCTTGACAGCACTTCTTCCCTGATTATATCAAGCCCAACGTTCAGGTCACCCGGCGATGCGCGGGACCTCGGCATCAAGGTTGACCGTGTTATGCTGCGACAAGTTGATAGCGGCTTCAATTTACCTCCTGTGGGCTTGCTGCTGTGGGGAACGCTCTTCATAATTGGGCTCTACTTACTGACAGCACACATGGCGGCAGGCGCAAGGGCTTTGGCTGCGCTGCTTGGGGCGGGAGCGCTGTTGGCTGTAATCGCTAACATTCCGCTGCTTGCGTACAGCTTTCTTCCTCCCGTTGCCACCCTCTTGGGCGTAGGCGGTTTGCTGGTTGCTATGCGCCCCCTGCACCGCCGTTGGCCCGAAGCCGTCGATGCGATGGGCAACGCACGGCTTGCTCGTGTTGTGATGCTGGTGGCTTTGGCGCTATACGGCGTGATTTCCCTCTGGACAATATTGAACAGTGACTGGATAGGCCATGCGGATTACGCGGAGAACGCCGTCATAGCGCGTAATCTGGTCCAGGGCCGGGGGCTGACGGTCGATTACGTGGCCCAGTTCTACAAGGACTATCCTGGTATTTCTCACCCTGCCGAGACCTGGCCGCTCTTTCAGCCGTTGATGATCGCGCCATTTTTCGTACTGTTTGGGCCGGAGACGTGGGCCGCTAAGCTGCCTAACCTGTTCGTAATGCTCGCGCTGGCCTGGGTAGTATTTCATGTTGGATCGCGGCTCTTCAATGCGCGGATTGGCTTGCTGGCTGGCCTATTTACGCTCAGCCACCCCTATTTTTTCACCTCGGTGCTTTACCCCATAAATGACCTGGCTTTTACCCTGTTCTTCTTCGCTCTTGCATGGATAGTATGGTCGCGCTTCTCGCCCTATGCAACAACCGGGGAAACCCAGATAAACGATGGGTTACCTCGTTTCCAAACGCGCGATATGCTGGTCGCGGGCGTATTAGCGGGGCTGCTCGTATGGAGCAAACCGAGCGGGGCGGTATTACTCCTCGGGGTGGGTATCTGGCTAGGCTGGACTTGGCGTAAGCATTATCAAAGGAGCGAGCAGAAAGTGCCGTGGAGAGCGGTGGCGATTCTTATAGGAACGGTTGGCCTTGTGTTGATGCCGCTCTTCGTGCGAAATATGGTCACGTTTGGCCTACCTTTCTATTCGACGGAGAGCTACGACGCCTCGATCCTGCGCTACTGGAACGGCGACCAGACGCTTTGGGAACGCATCTACAAGGTATATGTCGGCGGTGAGCTACCTCATCCCAGGTGGATTATCGGCGGCAAGTTTGGTTACGACACCCTCTTTGACGCCATAGGCCGCAACTTCGGTTGGGTGTGGCAGCGTGGCGTTATGGGGGCGCCGGGCGAGGGTGACTACGTGTTCGGTCTATTGCCTCTGGCAGGTGCTCTGCTGGGTTTGGGTGCGGCTACACGTAGGGTAGGCAACCTGTTCGGGATGGTGGGACTGAGCCTGGGTCTCTATGCCCTGTTCGTCCTCGGCTACTGGCATTTTGAGGGGCGCTACTTCCAGGTTATCGTCCCCTGGCTTTACCTCTTGTTGGCCTGGGGGCTATTCTGGCTCTGGGACCGATTGCGCCAAAGGCTGGGGGAAGGCCTGGGCAGCTATTGGGGGTTGTTGCTTTTGCCTGTGGGGGTTGCTGCGCTCATCTGGCCGAACCTGGATATTATCAGGAAGCAGATCGAGACAGATACTCGCCCCACGCGTTTTGTGGCGACATTGAACTGGATAGCGGCGAACAGCAGCCCGGCGGACGTGGTAATGACACGCGACCCGTGGGAGTTGAACTGGCACAGTGGCCGTAGGGCCGTAATGATCCCCTTCGATGATCTGTCGATTATTGAACGCATCGCTGAGCGCTACGGGGTGACCATGATGCAGCTAGGCGGTCCGGTTGACCGCGTCGATGAGGCGCGCTGTCCAGAGAGCCAGGCGGCAGGTGGCCCCTATCCGACTGGTTCCCGCCCTGCTTTGGGAGATCTTTATTGTGGTGTAGAGAGGCAGGGCTACGAGTTAGTCTTCAAGGACGGAAGAGGCACGATCTACATGTTGGAAGGATTAGGGCCATAAGAGAAATAGAGAGGCCTGGGAGCATATTTCATCTACCAGACTCCTCTATTACTTTCATAGTCGCCCGCTATGCCGCAAGAGGCAAGTCTTCATTACGTATGGTGCGTATTGCGGTGGGCACGGTAGGTGGCGTCGGCGTCTGGAGGCGGGCGTAGGCAGCCTGTCGCTTTGGCCCGAAGCCCTTCAGTTTGGCTACCTGACCGCGGCGCGCAGCATCGGCAAGCTCTGCAACCGACTTGACATCTAACTCCTTGTGCAGACGAGTGGCAAGCTTCGGACCGATACCCTCGACATCCATAAGCTGGCTAACAGCGGGCGGTAGCTCAGCCTTCAATTCAACGTAGAAAGTCATCGCCCCATCGCGCACAAGCTCGCGTATTTTGCCGCCGAGTCGCTTGCCCAGGCCGAGCGTGGGCCAAAGCTCCTCGTCAAGTACCGTCTCAAGCGCGACCGGACCCAGCCTCATCATGTTGAGGGCTGC
>JBDSDS010000032.1:0-6051 GCA_039920445.1 Chloroflexia bacterium | reverse complement strand
CCTCTCCTCGAATGGTTGGAGCACGGCAAGGAGCATTGGCGGTCGAACGTTGTCAACTTCACCCTCAATTGGATACGCGAGGGACTGAAGGGTCGCTCCTATACGCGTGATATAGAGTGGGGCGTGCCCATCCCATTGGAAGGGTATGAGGGCAAGCGCATTTATGTCTGGTTCGATGCGGTCAAGGGCTACCTTTCGGCTGCGATGGAGTGGTCTATTCTCCAGGGCGATCCTGACGCTTGGGAAGAATGGTGGCTGCAAGAAGAAGGCGATCCGCTGCCGAGCCAGTCTTACTATTTCATCGGCAAGGACAACATCTCGTTCCACACAGTCATCTGGCCGTCCATGCTGATTGGCTACGGTGGCCTCATGCTCCCCTATGATGTGCCCGCCAACGAGTTCCTCACAGGCGAGAGCGGCGACAAGGCCAGCACCAGCCGTGGTGGTGGCGGCGTGCCGTGGCTGCCCGACTACCTCGATAGGTATGAGCCAGACCCGATCCGCTACTTCATGACGATCAATGCCCCCGAGACCCGCGATACCGCCTTCTCATGGGCCGAGTTCTACCGCCGCAACAATGATGAATTAGTAGCAACCTATGGCAATCTGGTCCACCGAGTGCTCACCTTCACGTCGCGCAACTTCGAGGGTAAAGTCCCCCAGCCCGGCACGCTCACCGAACAGGATAATGCTCTACTTTCTCTCGCCAGAGATGCTTTCGACAAGGTTGGCGGTCTGATCGAGGCGTGCCGGTTCAAGGAGGCGCTGCGTGAGGTGATGGCGGTCGCTACTGAGGCCAATCGCTATCTCGATGAGGCCGCCCCTTGGAAGAGCCTGAAGACAGACCGCGAGCGGACCGCTACCTCCCTGTATGTCGTGCTGTCGGTTATCGACATGCTGAAGATAATGACTGCTCCCTTCATCCCCTTCTCTGCCCAGAAGTTGCATGAGATGTTAGGGTACAGCGGTGACGTACACAAGGAAAAGTGGGCCGCTCCCAATCTGCTCCCTGGTCAGGACTTGGGCATACCCGTCCCCCTCTTCATCAAGTTAGACGAGGCGAACGTAGAAGAAGAAGTCGCCCGCCTCGGCACGCCCTGGCAGGACCCGGAAGGTAACATCTCAGAGGCCACGCCACAGGATAGGGTCGTAATCTTCAATGGAGAGGTAAGAACTCGGAAGGAGCTAGGGCAAGAATGGGCATGACTGATTCCACGAACAAGGTAGACTATGATGGGCCTCCAACTATCGGTGCACAGGGTGAGGAGATGCTGGTAGACATCGGCGGGCGGCGCCTTTATATCACCTGCATGGGCGAAGGCAGTCCCACCGTGATACTGGAGCATGGCATGGCGACCGAGAGCGGTAGTTGGGCCACGGTACAGCAGGTTGTTGCCCAGTTCACCCGCGTGTGTGCCTTCGACCGGGCAGGCAGAGGGACGAGCGATCCCGCGCACACGCCCCGCACGAGCGAGGATATGGTGGCCGATCTGCATGCCCTCCTGGCAAATGCTAATGTGCCAGGCCCCTACATCCTGGTTGGTAACTCGCTCGGCGGCTTCAATGCGCGTATATTTGCCCATAAATATCCTGATGAAGTAGTGGGATTGGTGCTCGTTGATTCGATGCACCACGACCAATTTGACCGCATCGAGAAGGCTCTGCCACCGGAGACGCCGAACGATCCAGAGGAGTTCAAGGCATTTAGACAGTCCTTCACGCAAGATTACAAAGACCCGACCATGAACCCTGAAGGCTTCGATCAACTGACGAGCCACGAGCAGGGGCGCGCTGTCACGTCACTGGGTGACCTGCCGATGATCGTGCTGGCGGCCAGCGAGTTCCGTATCAGGATTCCGGACCCCCGGCTTGGAACGCATATGCATAACTTATGGCACGAACTGCAGAGAGACCTCGCCCAGCTGTCGTCAAACAGCAAGTTCGTTGCTGTAGAAAATAGCGGGCATTTTATACAGATCGACCAGCCGCAAGTGGTTACCGATGCCATACGCGAGCTGGTTGAGCAGGTGAGGGGTCGCCAGGATTGATGAGCCTGGTAAGCCCGGCCTTACCCTTCCGGACCACTAGATAATAAAGGAGTTTACAAGACACCACATGAAAGTACTTATCACAGGCGGGGCTGGATTTCTCGGCATTAATCTGGTGCGGTACCTGTACGATAGGGGCTACGACATCGTATCCCTCGACATAGCCGATTTCGACTACCCCGATATGAAGGACAAGATCAACATCGTCAAGGGCGACATACGCAACGAGCCGGATGTGGAGCGGGCGATTGAGGGTGTAGATATGGTAGTGCATACGGCGGCAGCCCTGCCCCTCTACTCGGCCCAAGATATTTACACAACTGATGTCGAGGGGACCCGTATGGTGCTCAATGTCGCCCACAAGCACGAGGTCAAGCGTGTGGTGCATATATCGTCCACGGCGGTCTACGGCATCCCCGATCACCATCCGCTCTACGAGAACGACAAGTTGGAAGGAGTGGGGCCTTACGGACAGGCCAAGATACAGGCCGAGATGGTCGGTCTGGAATATCGCGGTAAGGGGATGGTCGTGCCGATCATCAGGCCGAAGTCGTTTATTGGGCCTGAGAGGTTGGGAGTGTTTGCCCTTCTGTATGACTGGGCGCTCGAAGGACACAACTTCCCGATGATAGGCAGCGGCAAGAACCGCTACCAGCTGCTCGACGTGGAAGACCTGTGCGAGGCGATCCACCTCTGCATGACTCTTCCTGAAGAAACAGTGAACGATACCTTCAACATCGGGGCCAAGCGCTTCACCACGATGAAGAAAGACTACCAGGTCGTGCTAGATTACGCGGGCAAGGGCAAGAAAATACTCGGCTTCCCCGCCACGCCTGCTATCCTGGCGCTACGCTTCCTCGAGGCGCTCCACGTCTCGCCCCTGTACAAATGGGTATACGAGACCGCCTCCAAAGACTCCTTTGTGTCGATAGAGAAAGCCGAGAAGCAGCTAGGCTACAAGCCTAAGCACTCGAACAAAGACGCCCTGCTACGCAACTTCAAGTGGTACATCGAGAACCGTGACAAGTTCGAGGGCGCGTCCGGTGTTTCGCATCGCGTACCGTGGAAGCAAGGGGCTATCGGTTTGCTGAAGAGAGTGTTCTAGCTTCCAGGGCATAGTCTATCGCCTCCTGCAGGGTCAGAGTTCTGCCTTCCGCCCGTAGGTTCTTAAATGCTTCCTTTCCAAGTTGCCTGCATGCGTCAGCCACGCTATACTCATATCGGACCTGATCGGCATTGTCCATACGAACGCCTACTACTTCAAAGAAGCGATCTGCTGCCCCGAAGAGGCGTGCTGCTAATATGGGTTGCTTTTGGGCGCAATATACCTCACCAAGTTGCATCAGGCAGTAGGCGATGCCCGCCTCTTCCCCAAAATGCCTGCGAAGCGCAAGACTTTCTTTGTTCAGCCAGCCAGCCCGATCGTAATCGCCCACATCATAGGCTATGTGAGCCATGCACTGGTACGAGTATGCGATGCCCCATGTATCTCCTATCTCTTCTCTAATCGCCAACCCTTGCTCGTTCAGTTGGTGTGCGTGCTCATAATCACCTTGCAAGCTGGCGAGGTGCCCAAGATTGTGGAAGCACCCGGCAACTCCCTCTTTATTTTCCAATTCTGCATGTATCGCCAGGCTCTCCTCGAACAGGTCCCTGATTCGGTCATAATCCAAGAGGCCCTCTTGCATCATGCCGACAGCCAGTCCTAAGAGCGTGAGTGCTACGACCTGCTTATCGCCTACTTCTCGTGCTATGGCTAAGCTCTCTTCTAGAGGTACGCGGGACGCGGCGTTGTCACCCTGTCTCTCAGCCAGCCTCCCCAGAGTGTAGAGCGCCTTGGCCCGTGCTGCCTGAATTGGGTCATGCCCACGAATCCGCTTAGATGCTTGTGGTTGAGCTAGGATGCTCGCTGTCCGTGCTCTACCTTCGCTTGACTGACCGCTCATAATCCAGAAGGTGGACAACGCTCCGGCTAATCGCAGGCCCAACTCGGCTGCATCTTCCATCTCTTGGCTTTCCTCCATCGCTGCCCGAAGGTTGCTCTGCTCCGTCTTTAGCCGCTCAAGCCATTGCATCTGTTGCGGCCCGCGCAACTCTGACTCTGCCGCTTCCGCCAGCGCGAGATAATATTCGGCGTGTAAACGCCGTATGCTTTGGGCATCCGGGCTCTCTTGTAATCGCTCCGACGCATACTCACGGATCATTTCCAGCATCGAGAAGTGAGACTCGCCCGACACTTCTTCCTGGCGCAGGAGGCTCTTGTTTATCAGCGAGGCCAGCCCGTCCAATATTCCCAGGGGCAAATCGCCGGTGGCATTGCATATCGCTTCGGCAGCCGAGAAGGTGCAGCCGCCCACGAATACCCCCAGCCGAGCAAACAGGGTCTGCTCTCCCTCATCCAGGAGGTTATAGCTCCAGTCAATAGTCCCTCGTAGGGTCTGCTGCCTGGGAGGCAGGTTCCGCGCCCTGCCGGACAACAGCCTGAGACGACTGTCGAGGCGTGCCAATATCTCCTGAGGTGAGAGCAGGTTGATGCGGGCGGCAGCCAACTCGATAGCCAGAGGCAGACCATCCAGCCGGGCGCAAATGGCAGCCACCGCTTCGGCGTTGTCATCCGTGAGAGCGAAATCCGGCTTGACAGCGTGTGCCCTCTGCACGTACAGCGATATGGCGGGATAATTCGCCAGGGCCTGCGCGTTACGCATTTCTGCTGGGTCGGGCAGTGTGAGTGGTGGTACAGGAAACTGTTGCTCTCCCTGAACGTGTAGCACCTCACGACTGGTCACCAGCGCCTTCAGATGCGGGCAGGAGTTCAACAGGTTCACCACGAAGGGCGCAGCATCCACGACCTGCTCGAAGTTGTCCAGCACCAACAATAGTTGTTTCTCCTGGAGGAAGAGCGTCAGGTTCTCGGCTAGCGGACGGCTACCGGCCTCTTTGACGCCGAAGGTTCGAGCGATGGCGGAGGGTACCAGATCAGGATCGCTAATGGAAGCAAGAGCGACGAAGAATACCCCATCTTCAAAGTGGTCGAGCAACTCTACCCCCACCTCCAGGCTCAAACGGGTCTTGCCGATACCGGGGGGTCCTGTGAGTGTAATTAGACGCTTGCCATCCACGAGCAGTAGCTCCCGCAGCCACTCTAGCTCTTGCTCACGCCCGATCAGCGCTGTGAGGGGGGCAGTCAGGTTGGTGGGATGGGCCTGCACTGTGTGCAGTGTCTGCCATAGCTCCCGCTCGACCGCGTTACTATTCAGCCGGCCCCTGGCGAATTGCACAAAAGCAAGACGCCCAGAGGCAACAATGTCGAGAGTTTCAGCGAGGAGGTCAGCAATCTGCTCTGAGGCAGCACGCTCTCCTGCCTCGATCTTTCGGACCATCGCCCTTGAGCAGGCGATACGCTCGGCTAGGTCTTCCTGGGTGAGCCGAAGGGCTTTGCGTCGCTCTTTGAGCCAAAGCCCAAACGATATACTTTCATCCATCCATGCCTCCTGAGCAGCCGGGCAGGCGATGCAAGGATAAGGTTGTTTGCCGTGAAGTTGCAGTCAAGTTGTAACGGTGATTGTAACACCCATTATACCTGATATGCCCATATGATAGTGGTAACGGTTCGCTCGCGCCAATGATGACATGTTATAGAGTGGCGGACCTACATTAGTACCAATTAGCCATAGGAGGAAGCAAATGGGCGGTAACTTTATACATAACATTCGATATATTGTGGCGGCTTTGGGCACAATGGCAGCCATAACTATGCTCTCTACCGTGCTATATACACAACCGGCAGCGGCAGACAGGGTGCCGTTCCCGGCGAGAGGTGCGTCCGATCTGGTGAAACTAGGCAACGAGGGGAGAGCTAGAACACAATCGATGGTAGCGCCATCAAGACAGGCCGGGGGAGCAGCAAGCGGCGCGATTCCTCAAGCGCCTTTATGTGATCCGAACTGGGCCATCGAAGCTACCCCTAGCCTGGAGGGGGGCCTCTATAGTGTAGCGGTAGTAT
>JBDSDS010000031.1:0-2783 GCA_039920445.1 Chloroflexia bacterium | reverse complement strand
GCGCAGCATCCGAGAAGAAGCGGTGTTGATCATACCAACGGGCAAGTGCTATTCTTGCCTCTCGGTCGTTCGGGTTCGCATTAGAGGTTGCAATGAGCGCGTTTAGTTCCGGGTCGTTTACGGGCGGCGCTGGTACTGGAGTAGGCGTCGCGGTCGGTACAGGCGTGATTGCGATGCCAGGATTGCCAGAGTCGGGTAGCGGCGCGCCCACTACTGTTTTTACTTCTTTCACTACCTGGTAGACGACTGTGCCAGGCGTACCGAGGTCAGGGTCCGTACTGAAGACGGCCTTCAGCAGGCCAACCTTCGGGTCGGCCAATTGCTCGAACTTGGGTATCCCCGCCCCCGCAGGCACGTTCTCTGCGCGTGCTGCGCGCTCCAGCTGCCCAATATAAATGTATTCGATGTCGTACTTGCTGATCAGCACGAGCGCTCTCTGTATGTCGGTCGTGGTAAAGAACTCACTCATGTCACCGGCACGATCCCCGACGAGGCGACCATAAATCCCAGCGCGCTGCTCCTCCTGGTGCAGGGCGCCAACTACCATCGGGAAGCCGGTATTGGAGGCAACGCGCATTCCATGCTCGCGATAATAGCCCATTGGTAGCTCGGCTATTACGTGGAGGCCGCTGATATTGTCGTTCATCCAGTTGATAGCAGCGTAGTCCTGCTTCAGATTTATCGGCAAAGGCGCGGCGTCGGTCGTAAACGTGCCGACCGTCATGTAGTTCATCCCATTAAGGGAACCTATAGGAGGCTGGACGGGGAAGCGATCATTTACGCGGTCCTGCGTCCCGTAAACAGTATAGATAAGGCTGGAAGCTAAGAACAAGGCAAAGAGCGTCAGCCATGCAATCCTACTCGGCGTAAACCTCGGCCTTACATTTGACGCGGCTGCGCGGGGTTCGCTCACTTCGACCGGCTGCGTGACTGGCGCGGGCAATCCCATTTGAGGGGACAAATCTTCCTGTTCAACTGGTCGGTCGGCTGCTACCTCAGCAGGCTGTGATGCCTCAGTCCATACGAGCCAGTTTTGTGGCGCTTGCTGGACGAGTGGCGAGGAATTGGTGGGCGACAAAGCTACAGCATTATCAGCTACAACCAGAGGCCAAGATGCTGCCATAGGTGGGTCTTGCCACCGTTCCGACAGTGGCATGGCCGGTAAGGTCTTGTCCTCTGTTTGACTTGCGGTGGGAAGGGGCTTTCGGTCTCGCAGACCGAAAAGTAAGTAATAGACCGCAGGCCCGCCACCTGCAGCGAATAGCACCCAAACCTGAATGTAAAACTTGAAGACGGTATTCATCCTGAAACTGAGGTCCCCCCGCAGGTGATCTGCCAGGTATACAAGCTCAACTCCCATCGCAACCGCCAGAGCGAGACAGAGGAGGCCACCCGTCAGCAGACTCGACGCGCTGCGCGTGTCCGCCAGGGTCGTGCCCGCGATACCACCAAAGAGACCTATCAGCAGCGCAAGTAGATATTGGCCTGTGGCGATTTGCAGAACAACCAGACCCGCCGTCACCGCCAGTATTCCAATGCCAAACGCCGTAGGCAAGACACCAGTGTAACTCGGCGCTCGCCAAACAGACGGTGCTGCAACAGCATGAGAATGCGCGACTGCCACCCAATTAGGAATCTCCGGGGTGGCATAGAATTGACCATGCAAAGGCGCATCTGGGTCATACTTGTATTCGTCCAGCGAGGTTAGATTGCCCCACGAGAGGTCGCTACCTGCTGATGTAGCATGTCCCACGTTGCTATCCGCGCCTATTGTGCCTTCGGTTACGTTTTCAGCATCGTCGCCTACTCGTTCAGCTAATGCAGTTTCGTCTAGCGATGCATCGCTATGCGAGGACGGGTGCATAGGTGCGACATCGTGGCTTTGTGAGCGATCCACAACAGCGCCACTGGGCGGCAGAGCGTCGGAACGGAAGGCCATTGTGGCACCCGACATCGACGCTGCTGGTGCGAGGACAGTGGGCTTTCGCATAAATAACGCCGGTCCTGAACTGAACCCAGGCTCAGTGTGCTTGCTTCGAGCTTGGCGGGGGAAGCTGGGCAAGCCGGAGATCACATTCTGCCAGGGGAAGCGCCACAACCTGTAGACGAGGTAAGACAGGGCGATGAAAATAAAGAATGCCCAGAAGACAAGGAAATCGGCGAGTCCTGTGCGGCGCATTTGCTGCAAGGAGCCTGGTATAGTGCCGCCATCGACGATAGGTATGATCTCGGTATAAAATGCCTTGAAGCTCAGGAAGAACGGTAGGTAGGCAGCAAGGGAAGTGATGGCAAGCGCCCCGACCGATATGATGCACGCTACATGAATAGGCCACTTTATCTGTTGCGCACGGCCTTGCATAGGGAGGGTATCGCCTGCAGGCTCCGGAGTAGCATCGTCACTGTCATCGCGCCGCAATCGCAGAAGCGCAATCAAAACTGCCAGACCGGCAACTGCGGCGTAGGTTGGAAAATCCCACGAGTTCGTAACGGCCAGAGCGCCCAGGACCAGGGCGAATAAGCCGAAAGTAGCCGCACCCGTCCAGCCTGGCCCCCAAAGGTCAGCAAGACCTGAGCGCGCAACGGCTGCCACACGTTGCGATGCAGAAAGCTTGTAAGTATCTTGCGATGGCCTTTGGGATAGACGCCAGACGGTCAACGCCAGATTGACACTCAGCACAAGCGCGAGAATGGTGAACGGTAAGTCGATAAGGTGCGGGTGTAAGTCGGCAAAAAGATAAGTCCAGAATGGAAACTCGTTGATCGTGTCTCGGATAATGCTCCTC
>JBDSDS010000030.1:0-13899 GCA_039920445.1 Chloroflexia bacterium | reverse complement strand
CCGTGGATGCCCACTCGGCGGATCCGCCGTCGTCCGCCACGGCAGGTGTTCCTGAGGCTGCGGGCGATATATCGGGCGCGCTCACGGGCGAGGCCCCAATTTCAACCTGGTCTGTGCCTGCCCTGCTCCCCTCCGAGGCCCCCATTTCAACCACATCAGGCATAGGTTGCGCGCTCAGGCCGCTTTCGTCACCACTTATGCCTCCATTATCTGCCGGCATTGTGGCGGCTGCGGTATCCTCAGTCAACGGCACGGCAGCCTCGTCTTCCGCGCCCCCCTCAGTTGGTCCTGTTGTTGCGTCTGACATCGGCGTATTCAGCGCCTCAGGCTCTGTCTCGATCCCGCCTGCCGGAGTCTCCTCCTGGCTCGGGGTAACAATCATGCTGCTGAGCGATTGCTCTCCCTGGTTCTGCTCATTGCCAGCGCCTGTATCGGTTGGCGGTGTGCTTTCTTCCTGCGCCGGTATGTTAGGTGAGTTCTCCGTGCCCTCTCCCTCCTGGAGTCGCGCGCCGCACTCGTCGCAGAAAACGTAGTCGGGTGGGTTCTCGTTGCCACAATTAGGACATCTCATGCGTTCGTTCCCTCCTCAAAATGCTTTCATATGCCAAAATCAGAAACAAGGTCAGCGGGCGAATGAAATAGCATCAAAGCCCCCCAGGGTAAATATGATTACCCATGCCACTCCGCCCAGCTCGGCTGCAAGGAAGAGCACGGAAAGTACCCAGCCCGTTGCCTTGCGTATCCATGACGGGTGCGCTACCACGCGCACATCTATTTGCTCCTCGCCGCCTGAGCTTTTTACCACGAGGCGGCCTGTATTGAGTTTCACGGCTGGTACGAGCAGCCTGACATGCATCGCCCAGAGCCACATCAGCCCTTCGGACAGCAGCAGCGCAAGCAGGATCGCCCCAAGAGCGTACCACACAAACCACCTGCCGAACGAGCTTGCCGCCAAGAATAAGACCCAGAACCAGCAGCCGACAAACGGCAGCATTCTGCGAAACCGTGTCCATATAATAGCGAATAGATTCGGTACTTGCAACTCTACGCGTCCGAAAGGCAACTCGCGCTTCTTTACTTTCACTTCCAATGTCACCGAGTTACCCTGGAAGTGTCTTGGATTATAAGCTATCCAGGGGTGGGTTGCTATGATTGAGCCTTTGACATGACCCTGGCCTGAACTGCGTAGCGATATTTTGCGCGCAGGCTTGCTGTTCCACTTTGCTTCACCCAAATCTACCAGCCTGTCGGAGACCAGGAGCGATGAGTGGTTGGTGGTCGGTGGTATAACCACCTGCGGTCTCATCGCTGAAGTGGGGGCCATGATGTCGAGTGTAGGTGCGACGTTGCTTACTCTTTCGGTTGGGGTGGAAGAGCGAGAAAGAGAAGGTTGGGCCGGGGTTACAGGTATGAACACGGGCATCGCCACCGGCGCGGGTACTTGGACAGGTACCGAAGACTGTTTCTTCCTGGGCTGTTTCGATTGGACAGGTAAGGCGGGTGGGCTGATCTCGATCACCGGCTGAACCTGAGCATAATGACTATCTTTACTCGCCGTTTCCGGTAGGGTGATACCGAGCGCATAGGCAAAGTCGCGCATGGAAGCGAAACGCATAGCCGGATCAAGACTTAACGCTCTCTGTAAAGCGTTCTCCAGCCGGGTCGATAGGGCGGCATTGTAGCGGCGCACAGGCAGCCAATTGAACGGGCTGAGGCTTGGGTCATGCGCGGTCGCTACATGATGCAGGGTGGCGGCGAGGGCATAAATATCCGAACGTTGATCGGTCTGCCCCTTGCCGTACTGCTCAGGCGGCGCGTAGCCCGCGGTGCCGAATGCTTCGGTATCACGCACCTTACCTGCTTTGTGGAATCGCGCTATGCCGAAGTCGATCAGCTTTATTCGCTCAGTCCCCTCTACCAGCATGATGTTGGAGGGCTTGAGGTCGCGGTAGATGATAGGCGGGTCCTGCGAGTGAAGGTAATGCAGTACGTCGAACATCTGACGTGCCCATGCCATGATTCTCTCTTCGGGAAGGAAGCTGCGTGCGCCGTCGATTATGTTGAGCAGGGTGTGGCCTGGCACGAACTCCATCACCAGGAAATGCTTTCCCACTTCGTCGAACGTTTCGACGACCTGGGGCAGGTTCGGGTGCTCCAGAGTGGCAAGCATCTGGGCCTCGCGCCGGAAGTCGGAGATTGCCTGCGTGCGCTCGGCGGCGGGCAATGAGCCGGGGCTGATCTCTTTCACGGCCCAGCGCTTACCCTGTGGCCCCATGACGTCGGAGCTTTCGTAAACGGCTCCCATGCCGCCCTGCGCTATCTTGCGGAGGATGCGGTAGCGCTTCTTGAGGAGCATACCTGAAGGCAGATTGCCGGTCACGTCTGCTGCTACGTTCGAACGTGGGGGTTCTGTTTGAGAAACGTTAGGCTGGGATGCCATACCATCTGCTTTTAGCCGGTATCCGCAGTAAGAGCAGAAGACCGACGCCGAGCGATTGACGCGCTTGCAGACCGGGCAGATAGGGCCGCTCCAGTTAGCCGGACCAGTACCTGTAGCGACGGCAACAGATGTAGCGGCAGACGGCTCGTCCGATAGACGCGAGCCACACATATCGCAGCTTCTCGCGCCTTGAGCGTTTACCTTGCCGCATACCTGACAAATAGCCATATCGGTTAACTTATACGTTACTAGAGGTCGTTTCGTTACGAGTTGCACAAGGCTGGATACAAGGAGTGTTCCTGATCAATGAGCAACAGGTCGTTAATTTAACTTTACATAACATTATAGACGTATTGTAATTAGAGCATCTGAGTCAGTTTGCGTGTAGCATAGCGCAGTTCTTTCGCGCCCTCCACTGACACCTGGCCGTGTTCTTCTAACTGGGTGGCCTCCGATTCAAAGGCTTCTGCCAGACCGGTCTCACCGACGGCAAGCAAGCGGGTAGCGGCGGCTCGGAGCTTCTGCGTGGCCGCGGTGGTGTTGCCCGCCGCCGCCTCGTCCAGCGCTCTGGTCTGAAGTACATACGCGCTAACACGTTCAACCGTGTTCATCACAGTTGGGTTCAAGACGGGACGCTGCCTGGACGCCGCATAGTTGAGCACGACGTTGCCCGCCTTGCCGCTCACCCTTTCATTCTTCACCATGTGGCTCGCCCACACGCGCGCGATGCTGAAAACACCGGTCGGCTGCGGAGGCACCATTACCTCCAGCAGAAGCGATGGAGGCGCATCAGCATTCAGATCGCCCACCGAGATCTCGACCGTGCGCTCGTCTTTGCGGGCATCGCTCACCGTGGTTATCGAGGGCCGGACACGATAGGCTCTCCTCAATTCTACACCTGCGCTAAACTTCATGTTTATCTCTACACCGTAAAGGGTTACGGCCTGTAGCGCCGCCAGCTCTTTTGCGAAAGCGGGTGGTATCTCCCTGGGCACGCGGGCGAAATAGGCGTTACCGTGGCTCGTGTCGGCCAGATTCAGAAGGAGCTTTTCGTTGAACTCGCTCCCGATGCCTAAAGTACTGACGGGGATGCCTGCGTCGCGCGCCTCGTTCGCCAGGTTGAGTACTCGCTGAGGGTCACGGGTGAAACCGTCAGTGAGGAGAAGCACCCGGTTAGCCACCTCAGTGGCCTTACGGCGTTTTACCTCGGCGATGCCAGCCTCCAACCCAACCGCGATATCAGTCTCATCTCCAAGCTCAATTGAACCCAGGGTTGCCACTGCATCGAGCGCCTGCTGACGGCTCGATCCGGGCACTCCGCTCAGAAGCACCTCGACGCTGTCGGCGAAGGCGACCAGTGAAAGGATATCGCTGTCCTCGAAATGCTGCGCGGCCTGTGAGATCGCTATTTGTATAGCCTCAAGATTGGAAGGCGCGTTCTTACGTATATCCTCGGGAATAGTTTTGAAGGTCCAGACCGCGACACCGTCCGACTCGATTTCTTTCGCCTCTCCCAGCTTTGATAGCACTTGAAACTGCTCCTGGCTCAATACCGGCAGCCGCATAGATTCGCTCACATCGAGTACTACCGCGATATTGACCGGGGCCTGTACGGGTTCAATGCCTTCTCCAGGTTTTACATCAATGAGCAAATAGAGAAGCCGTGGTTCGCCAGCCGCAGGCACAGAAGTTACATTCAGCGCGTACTCAAGCGCGATTTCGTTTGACATGTTTTCTCCAGGTTAGATTAGCGACGAGTAATGAGCGATGAGCGATGAGTGGTGAGTAAAGCGTGAAACGTGGCCAAATGATTACCGACCACCGACTACTGGCCACTCATCGCTCATCGCTTATTACTCGTCTAAAGACTGTTGCCAGGCCGCCTGCGCTTTCCGATTGCAGCATCTTTCCGAGGCCGCGCCCATAAAGGTCGTCGCGGCGCAGCATCCTTTCGCAACGGCGTCGGCATCCCAGGCCTTCCAGCAGTTTATAGGCCACCCATTCGGCGAATCCCTCTTGTATTTCCGGGTGCTGTTCGCGTTCGCAGTTCTCGCTTTGCCAGGCGTGGGCAAATTCGTGCGCCATCACCTCCATCAATACGATCCTGGGCAGGCCATATTCGACAAAGATAGCGCGGTGCTTTCCTTCACGAACGAAAAGCCCGAAGCAGCGTTCCCTGCTGTCGGCGTCGAGATGGCAAAGGGATGACTTGCTGATCATCTCGTCAAGTTGATGCCTGCTGACGAGCTTCAACTGGCAGGTCGCACGTAGTGATAGGCCGAGCCACTTGGCGAGATCAGCACGAACTCGCCTGTAGAGAGCGTGGGCTTGTGCTGGGTCGGATACAGCGGTTGACTGGCAGCGGTCGCACAGCTTGCGGCCATCGGTGCGGGTCCAGTAATGCGCGCCGACCGGGCGGCTACAGGTGTCACACCTGGGGCGTTGCTCGAAACAGGCACGGCAGTAGACGTGCGTTTCACCTTCAAGCAGCACCGCGTGGCTACCTACTTGCGCTCCACAGGCGGCACACCGCAACCGTTCTTTATAGCAGTCTTCGCACAGGGACCACGTTGAGGTCTTCCCAGCGGCCTCTAGCCACTCAATCCTGCGGCGACCTGTAGTCAATCCTCTGCCGACAGTTGTAAGTGCGGAGCCGCACAGATTGCACCACAAACCGCGCCTAGCCGTTACGCCCCTCTTCAATATTATCTGCTGCATGTGACGGCCTGGCTCCATACGGAATAATATACGCAAAACACGAGACATTTGCTTCGCGTCCAGCCCCATAATGATACCACAAGGCCGATGCCGCACGATCTTTCGGCTCCCGGCCAATTAGTACTGTGTTTGGGATATATTTAGTAATATTGGGGCAATTGTAAGTGGTAGGAACTCGCCCTTGCTCATGTAAAGACAAATCCCAAAACGAGTTCAAGGTTGTATAGCGTTCTAACTTTGAACCTTGAACTCTAATCCGTACTCCAAATACCTGCCCCTCACCTGCTGCTATGCGGATGGTACAATTATATATCTGTCCTACGGTATCGGGCCGTGGGGAATGCAACCTGGCGCTTCTGCCTCCGTTCTATTTGAGGAGGTAACGTCAGAGTTATGAGCATTAGCGTGGGCATGAGCGTTAGCGGGGGCGCCTTGTCAATTGACGAAAAAAGCTGGATAGCTCGTGCGCGGGAGGGGGATACCGTTGCCTTCGAGGCGATTTACAATCGCTACGAGAGGCGACTCTATGCCTTTGTTTACCGCCTGATGGGCAACAGCGAAGACGCATATGACCTGACCCAGGATACCTTCGTCAAGGCTTATTCGGCGCTTCCTAAGACCGCGCCCGACCTGAACCTGTCGGCATGGCTCCACCGAATAGCCTCCAACGCGTGCATGGATGTACTGCGCCGTCGCAAGCTGATAAGGTGGCTGCCCTGGGAGACGTTCGATACCAATCCGGCAATGGAGCCGACCGCAAGCGATGACCCGGTAGGCGAATATACGCAGGTAGAAACCTCCGGTGAGGTGCAGGCTATATTAGATAAGTTATCGCCAAAGAATAAGATGTCGTTAGTTCTGAAAGAATATCAGGGGATGTCGTGCGACGAGATAGGCGATGTAATGGGTATGAGCCGCTCGGCGGTGAAGTCGCTTTTGTTTCGCGCTCGAGAGGAGTTCCGACAGGCGTACCTGGCACATTATGGACACGCGCCTGGGGCTGAGTCTGATGAACCGGTAAATAGAAATAGCCCCGATAGGGAAGTGGGCGCAATATGATAGCTAAAGAAATTACGAATTACGAATTACGAATTACCCCTGGTCACTGGCCACTGCCGTCTGGGGAGAGTTTGAGGGATCGTTCATGAACTGCACCGAAATCCGGCCGCTACTGTCGTCCTATATGGACGGCGAAGCGACACCGGAAGAGCGCACGAGGGTGGAGCGCCACCTGTTGCGTTGCCAAGATTGCCACCAGGCCCTGGCCGAGTACCGCGCCATTGGGAGTGATATACGCGCCCTGGCCCTGCCTGTTCCGCCCGCCAGTCTGAGGCGTGATGTCTGGAAGGCCATCGAGGCGCGCGAATCGGGTAGGCGTGTTTTTGGCAACCCGCATACCGGCACCAGAAAAACGCAAACTGTGTCGCTTCCGCGTGCCCAGAGTAGATCGGGCGCTACTATATTTACCAACATAGGCAACGGGTGGGCGAAGGCGCTGCCTGCTGCCCTTCTCGTGGGCGGTTTGTTGCTAGTAATGTCCGTTCTAATGTTGCGTGGCACGATAGCAACCTCGGCAGCGCAACTAGTGGAGCGTGAACCCTTAAGTGATTACAGCCAGCCTATTCATGTCAAATTCAACGAGCGGGTTATCCGTGAAGATGCAGAGAAATATACTTATGTGCGCCGCATGGAGGGCACAACGCTTTTTACTGAGACAGTCATAGCGAAATATGAATCTACGGGCAATACCAGCGGTGAGTTAGAGTTGAGGCCACAGACATCGTGGGTTCCAGGGGCAACTTACGAAGTATACGTTGCCTGCCAGAGGATTCGTACAGGCGTCGCGGATGAGGTCATGCAGAGCGATCCGTTGACGTTTAATTTCTCGGCGGCAGCGTACACGCCTACGCCCACCAATACATCCACAAGTACGCCCACTCCTACCAACACCCTTGTGCCTGTGCCGCCAAGCTTTACGCCTGAACCTACGGCAATTGCCCAGGCAAGCCCACCGGCTGCTAAGACGCCCGGTGTGCCGACGCGAACTCAAACCAAGCCTGTAGCTGTAGCTACTGTAATTACTACCGCTACTGCGGCTGCGGCCAGTCCTAGCGCGCCTATAGGGAGCGCCACCGTTCCTGCTAAGCCGACTGATATCGTGGTGGCTGTCACACCTACCATAACGCCTTCGATTTCGGCGCCTACAAAGACAGTAACGACAGTAACGACGGTAACGCCGACGCTTACGCCTGCAATGACTGTGACAGCAACAGTGCGCCCGCCTCAGACAGCGACTGTCGTATCGACCACCAGCACTGCGACTGCTACTTCTATTCGCAAGGGTACGCCGACTGTCACACCTATAGCAACACCCAGGGTGAGCGTGACCGCTACGCTTCCTTGTTCGATTATACCGGCTCGCGGCTTCGGGCAGGTATGGAGAAGCGATTCGAGCGTTCGAGAGCGCGTAGGGTGCCCTGCAGCGCCGGAGGACAGGGTTACACCGACTGCATACCAGCGTTTCCAGGGTGGCTTCTTGTTCTGGCGGGGCGATACACGTACTATCTACGTCTTCAGAGGCGGCTCTACCGATACATACGGAACCTGGTGGCAGTTTCCCGACACGTGGCAGGAAGGCGATCCTCTACCGTCGAAGACACCGCCCGCCAAACTGTACGCGCCGATTCGAGGGTTCGGTAAGATTTGGTATAACAATGAGTCGGTGCAGATTGCTCTCGGTTGGGCTTTGGAGCCAGAGAGTAATACAGGGGCAGTGTGGCAGCAGTACGAGAGGGGTAACGCTCTCTGGACCGCCGACCGAACGATCCGCTTCATGTACTCAGATGGCCTCTATGCCCGGTTTGATGATACCTTTGTGCCGGGGCCGGGGGAGTAGGCAGGGTTTCCCTGACTGACCTTTAGCTTAGTACGCCTGAATGGAAAAAAGCGGCGCATCTTAGATGGAGAGTGCGCCGCTTTTTGCGACCTGATTGGTTCGTGCCTGCGCCAGCCGGTGGCTAGATGCCTAGCTCTAGGCGAGAGACAAGGCGTAGGGGAAAGCCGTACCCTCGCATTATTTGTTGCGTTTCGATTATAGGGTACGCTACGCGATGGAAGGTGATACCGGCAGGCTTTGCTTCCTCTTCTCCAATATCAGGGATGTGAGGGATTTCCAGGAGCATGTAGGCTGCCCTGGGGTCGCCGTCGCGGGGCTGGCCGACGCTTCCTGGGTTGACTATCATTCTTATCTCTTCAGTGTTGCTATCCCTGTTATAAGGGGAGACGTCGAACGTCATCGACTCGCCGGGTTCCGGGATGTAGGCTTTCACTATGCCCTCAACTTGCTGGAAGACGAGCGGCACATGTGTGTGCCCGACAAAGCAATAGCGGGAGTCGAAGAGCGGGAAGCACTCGGCGGCATCGAATATATCGAGCAGGTACTCCCACATAGGATCGCGGGGCGACGCATGGACCAGGGTCACGCTGGACAATTTTGCCGACAGCCGAACCGGGAGCGATTCAAGGAATTGCCTGTTGGTTGGGGTAAGGACATTGTCAGTCCATTCGAGTAGCGCACGTGCGTCGCGGTTGAAGCTAAGGCGGTCGAGGCGGCCCAACATGCCCCAGTCATGATTACCGGGTATACAAAGATGGGGAAGCTCGGCGATGGTCGAAACGCATTCATTCGGCTGAGGACCGTAACCGACGATGTCGCCCAGGCACCAAAGCGCGTCGATGCTTCCCATATGTTCGAGGACGGTACGTAGCGCGACGTAGTTGCCATGTACGTCCGATATGATGCCTATGCGCAAAGTTGTAAGACGACCCTTTACAGAAAATGTTGCTCAGGAAAAGACTGTGAGACTATAGCACGGGGCGCGGTGTATCTGCAATACGGCCGCTTCAGATATTAGATTATGAGTTATGAGTTCAAGGTTGAAAGTTGTATGCTGTTCTAACCTTTACCCGTAATTCGTTATGCCGGTTGGTTCGTCTGCCATCGTTGCTCGCTCGAATTGAGGGTTTCAATTTCGGCGTGGAGCTTGCGGTTCTGATTTCGTAGGTGCTTTACTTCGGATATTAATTGCGGTATGGAGTCGCTCACCAGATGGTTGACCTTTTGCAATACGTCTTGTAATTGGACCAGTTCGTCCGGTGTATGCTTCCGGAAGTATGGCGAATTCATTATCTGCTTGCAGAGTGTTTCAATTTCGCTGATGTTGCTTGTCGCGTACATAATTGCTCCCTGCTGCCCCTGCGTCCGCTTAGAGGCTGAGAGGTGCGTTAGTGCGCACCTCGCTGTCAAATTGAGTAAATCTCCCCGGTAATTACGAATTACGAGTTGATTAGCTCGTAATTCGTAATTCCTTTAGCGTCCCCGGTTTCCGCCTGTTCTTTCCTCGCGTGGCCGAGCTACATTGACGACTATTGCGCTGTTATCAAGCTCATGCCCATTGAAGCGGGTAATAGCGTCTTCGCTCGCTGCGTCCGTTGCCATTTCAACGAAGGCAAAGCCCTTGGCCTGGCCGGTGAATTTGTCGGTTATTACGTCTATTTTGGAGATTTCACCTGCCTGTCCAAACAGGTCGCGTAGTTTCTGTTCCGTTATGTCCGTTGATAAGTTGCCGACGTATAATCTTTGTGTCATTACATCCTCCTGTGGATAGTGTAGTGTGGGTAACAGGTCGCATCTAGAATAGAGCGATCCTTTGCGGCGGGAGATGTAAGCACGGCCGGATCAAATTAGATCAGGGAGTAACCAATCTCGAACGCGCATTTTGGCACACTATTACTTCTAGTATAACATATATGGCAAATTAGTGCGGCTGCCCTGTATGCTTACCTTCAGGAGCGATTGATGAGTCGGGAACGTTAGTATATTATTAGCACACATTATGGCTACTGAAACGGCCCACAAGGTTAGGGACGCGGCGTCCGAGCGCGCCCGTTCTTCATGACTAAATCTTCCTCTCTACGTGCTACCCACATGCTGGTGGGGGCCGTCGTGGCGCTGGCTGCTTTCGGGCTGTACGTTCTGACGCTTGCTCCTTCTGTAATGCCGGGTGATTATGCAGAGTTCCAGCTTTGCGCGGCGGTGCTGGGCGTCCCCCATCCAACCGGCTATCCTCTCTATGTGCTGCTTGGCAAGCTCTTTACGCTCCTCCCATTCGGAGACGTCGCCTACAGGGTGAATTTCTCCTCGGCTGCCTACATGGCCGGGACTGTTTGGCTGCTTTACTTTATTGCCTTACGACTGGCCCGTTTTGTCAGGCTGGATAGAGGTTGGTGGTCGGCAGGTATCGGGGCGGGACTCTTCGCAGTTGCTCCTACTGTGTGGTCGATGTCGCTGGTGGCGCGCAGCTACGCCCTGAACGCTTTGCTTGTGGCATCCGTTATCTCGTTCTTGCTCTTGTGGCGACACTCGGGCCGGATACGCTGGTTCTACTTTACTTACCTATTTATCGGGTTGAGTATGGTACATCATGGTACAACATACCTGCTGCTGCCTGCTTACGGCCTCTATCTGTTGCTGGTAGAAGTGGAGCGTAGACGAAGTAAAACTGATGTTCAACCGATTCGTAGGTGGATTTTCGGTGTGGCTTCTCTGCTCCTGGGTCTCAGCCCCATGTTGTTCCTTGTGTATCGCTTCGTGGGAGGCTCGTCTTATTACTGGGGCAACCCATCTTCATGGAAAGACTTCTTCAGCCTGTTGACGGGCGGGCCGTTTCACAACCAGGTCATGGGATTTGGGTGGGGACCCCTTTCGCAGATCGAGCGTATCGACTTCGGGATAGGGGAGCTATCGGGGCAGTACACAGCGGCAGGCATAGCAGTCGGCTTGCTCGGTCTGGCTATTCTATGGCGCTCGTCGCGGGGTGAAGCGATGCTTTTCACGCTGATGATGCTCGGCAATTTCCTGTTTGCCATGAACTACTCGCTCGTCGGCTACCTCTACTTCATCCCGACCTTTTTGATATGGGGTATCTGCATGGCTATCGGCCTTGCCTGGACTGCTCATTATCTTCTGGCTCGACTGGCCGGGCGGGGAGTTGTCAGGTATGCCGTCGCCGGGGTAGGCGTGATGCTGGCTGGGGCGATCTTATTTGCTGGGGTCGTGCGCTACCCAAACATCGACCAGAGCGGGCAGACACAGGTGCGCGATGAGGCGCTGGCCCTTCTCAGGGCTGCTCCCCAGGGCGCAAGTCTCTACCTAGACTGGGAAGACCTCTCGGTTATACGCTTCTACAGGATGGTGTACGGGATGAGACCGGACGTCACGCTTTACTCAGGCGACCCAGCCGATTGGGCGAAACTTGTCTGGTGTGATTGGAGCAATGATACAGTCGCCTATGTGGGCAAGTTCGCGGGCGCGATACCTCCGATCATCGAGCGCGATTTTAGGCTCGAACCTGCTCCAATGGGTCGTCGTGTGCTGAACGCCCTCAACAGCAAGCTGTATGAAGTGCCACCCTGCGGAATGTGCGCGACCTGCCGGTAACGGAATTATGAATTATGAGTTTTGAATTATGAATTACTACCGACCAGAAATGTGAACACCGAACACCGACCACCAACTCAAAACTCATAATTCGAGCCGCTTGATGTGTACCAGCAGCACTGCTATATCGGCGGGCGTTACCCCCGCGATGCGTGATGCCTGGCCTACGGTGTGGGGCTTGAAGTGGGCTAGCTTTTGCTTCGCCTCGGTCTTGAGGCCGGACATCTCGGCGTAAGGCAGGTCGGGCGGCAGGGCGCGCTCTTCCATTCTGCGGCTGCGGGCTACCTCGGCTTCCTGTTTGACTATATAGCCTGAGTACTTGGCGGTGATCTCGATCTGCTGGGCGGCCTCGTCAACCAGGTCATCGGTCAGATCGAGGTCGGGGAGCAGCACGGCAAGCGACTCATATCGCGTCTCCTGTCGGCGCATGTACTCGAGCATGGTGGTGTGCCTCCCAATTTCGGGGGGGTCGAACCCAGCAGCCGATAGACGTGCTCCCACAGGATTGGTGATGACACCCTCACGCAATCGTCCGAGGGCAGCCGCGATTATTGCGTCCTTACGTTCTACGGCCTGTAAACGTTCCTTACTAACCAGGCCGAGCGCGTATCCTATGGCACTCAGTCGCAAATCGGCGTTGTCCGAGCGTAGAAGGAGGCGGTATTCGGCCCGCGAGGTCATCAGGCGGTAAGGTTCGCGGTGGTCCATGCTCGTCAGATCGTCGAGCATAACGCCTATGTAGGCAAGATGGCGCGGCAACACGAGCGGGCGGTTTGCGGCTATGTCGTCCAGCGCCTTCGCTACAACCTCACCGACCTGGTTCCCCGCGCTTATTGGAGCGTAATTCGTAATTCGTAATTCGTAATTCGTAATCCTGCGGCAATAGAGGGCGGCGTTTATTCCTGCCATGATGCCCTGCCCCGCCGCTTCCTCGTAGCCGGAGGTGCCGTTGATCTGCCCGGCGAGAAATAGACCCGCAACGCGCTTGCTCTCCAGCCAGGCTGTTATCTCGCTCGGAGGCACGGCGTCGTATTCGACTGCGTAACCTATGCGCATCAATTCGGCGTTTCGCAGGGCCGGGATCGAGCGTATGAGCTTCCACTGGGCTTCTTCGGGGAGCGAAGTGCTGCACCCCTGCACGTATACCTCGTTGGTGCGCCAGCCCTCTGGCTCGAGGAAAAGCTGGTGACTTTCCTTATCAGCGAAGCGGTGAATCTTGTCCTCGATGGAGGGGCAGTAGCGCGGCCCAACGCCTTCTATCATCCCGTTGAACATGGGAGAAGCATGGAGATTGTCGCGTATGATAGCATGGGTCTCTGGCGTGGTATGGACCAGATAACAGGCCATTTGTCTGCGCCAATTTTGGATTTGCTCCGGTTGAGGATAGGTATCGAGAGGCTCCTGAGTTATCGCTTCTATGCGCTCGTGGCTGAAGTAGAGGGGGGTGGGACTGCCTGGTTGCATCTCTGTGAGTGAGAAGTCGATGCTGCGGGCGTCGAGGCGGGGTGGGGTGCCGGTCTTGAGCCGCATCAAGGGGAAGCTAAGTTCGCCTAGCACATCGGAAAGATGTGTCGAAGGGGACTCGCCCGCCCTGCCCGCAGGTGAGGTGAACTCTCCTGAGATGATGCGTCCCCGCAGGAATGTGCCGGTGGTAAGGATAACCGAGCGCGCCTTGTATATCCTACCTGTGGCGGTGGTAATGCCTGCCACCCTGAGCCTGCGTGTGGGCGAGCGTAACGCTTCGTCTGCCATTTCGGGGCTGGGATGCAGAGTAGGCGCAATTTGCTCGATATTAGCCTGGGGGTCGAGCGGCTCCAGAATTAGCCCATTTACGCTGGCTTGCCTGATGGAGAGGTTGGGTGTGCTTTCGAGCACAGTCTTCATCGAAAGAGCGTATTGCTGCTTGTCGCACTGCGCCCGGGGCACCTGTACGGCGGGGCCTTTGCGGCTGTTGAGCATCCTTATCTGGATGGCGTTGCGGTCCGCGTTCCGGCCTATCTCACCGCCGAGGGCGTCAATCTCCCTCACGACATGCCCCTTGGCAGGCCCACCGACCGATGGGTTGCACGGCATCAGCGCGACGGTATCGAGGTTGAGCGTTACCAGCAAAGTGCGATGGCCCATACGCGCGGAGGCCAGCGCTGCTTCACACCCTGCGTGGCCCGCGCCAACGACTAACACGTCGTAAATATCACCTACGTTGTTTGCATCTGGTGCCATGGCTTACACTTATTTTACCACG
>JBDSDS010000029.1:0-2509 GCA_039920445.1 Chloroflexia bacterium | reverse complement strand
TACCTGACTGTATATGCCTTCTCGACCGAGAACTGGAACCGTCCCGACAGCGAAGTGCAGGGCTTGATGCGTATCCTGGCTGAAGTAATCCAACGCGAGACGCCGGAGCTTGACCGGGAGGGCGTGCAGATAAGGCATCTGGGGCACATGGAGAACGTGCCTGTTGCCTTGCAGAATGCTATTCGCTATTCGCTGGAGACGACGAAGAACAACAGTCGCCTGATACTGAGCGTCTGCTTCAATTATGGTGGGCGCGACGATATTGTGCGGGCCGTTCGGAAGATGCTGGCTGATGGCGTACGACCAGAGGATATTACGGAAGAAACGATCTCGATGAGTCTGGACACGGGCGGTATGCCAGACCCGGACCTTATTATACGTACAGCCGGGGAAATGCGCCTGAGCAATTTCCTTCTGTGGCAGGCGGCATATGCTGAGTATTATTCGACACCGACCACCTGGCCCGATTTCGACAAAGATGCTTTTTACGAGGCATTGGCGGAGTATAGTCGCAGGCACCGCAAATTCGGGGGGATACTGCCGCACGAGCATCTTGAATATGAAGAAGGTGGTCCTGCCGACCCGTCACCTGACGCAGCCACCCAGGCTTCGCCCTCAGTGCGCCCCGATCCGGCAGCGGTGCAGTAAGGCAGTTCAGGCTTTCATTATGCAAGGGGCGAGCATGCCTCATTTACAAGCCGCCGGATCGGAAGCCTCTCGGTCAGGTTGGCGTCAGTTCGCGCGAAGACTTATTATGGCTTTTGTGCTTTTCCTGTTTATGTCACTCAGTCTGCTCCTGAGCGGCGGCTTTGTTTTCGCTATAGTTCCGGTTACTCTCCTTGTGTGCGGAGGCCTATTGACAGGCATCGCGGCCACTAACCTGTTTGATGGTCAAAGGCCGATGCGGCTTGCCTGGGCAGGGCTTACTTTGGGCGCATATCTGGCGATAGCCGTGCCCGCCCTTGTCGTGGGTACATCTGCCATGATCGATGCCCTGGGCGCGGTGGTCGCCCTCACGCTTGTGCCACACCTGGGAAGACACGATCCTGGGGCGGCGCTGCGCGATTGGTCGGTTGTGATAGGCAACTCTTTGTATGTGGCGTTCGGCGTTCAGGCTATGTCGGCGCTGGTGAGCAGTCTTGGCTTGCCGGTCTTCTTCATTGTTGCCATTGTGCCGCCTCTGCTTTTCGAGGCCCTGATGCTCTTCTTTAGCAGGGACGGCCCGAGGTCGATATGGAGTTACGTGATTCCTCTTGTTCTCTCGATTGTTACTTCGGTTGCGCTTCTCAGCCTTACTCAGTTCAACAGGTCGATGCCGGACGGCTGGGTGCTTTTTTTTGGCCTGGTGGTCGGCATTTTGATTGGCGTGGGACTACTTTTGAGCTACATGACCAGGCGCATGGCCGAGGCAGCCTCCGGTGCCAGAAACGGCGCGAACCCCCTGGCGCGCTCGCTCGTAGAGTTAAGTCACGGCCCGGTGATTATCTCCCTGGCTTTATATTTGCCTGTCAGCCTGCTCAGGTGAACGACGAGAAGGACGCTTGATTTCCATTATGGACGACAAGTCAAAACTCACAACAGAAAGCACTACATTACCGAAGCGAATAGCATTGCTTGGGTCTACCGGCTCGATTGGTAGGCAGACGCTTGATGTTATAGGGCAACTGAAAGGGCGGTTCAGCGTTGTCTGCCTGGGTGCGGGACGGGACCGAGAAACGCTCCTGAAGCAGGCCGCCTCCCTTCCCGTGCCTCCGCTTTTGCTCGCGCTGGCGGATGAGGGGGCGGCAGCAGTTGGAAACGTGCAGGGACAGCGTATTCTCTCCGGTGAAGAGGGGATAGTAGAGCTTGCCACTCACCCGGACGTTGACCTGGTGGTGGTTGCTACTACGGGGCATGCTGGGTTCGCGCCGACACTTGCCGCGATGGAAGCGGGTAAAGAGGTCGCGCTGGCTAACAAAGAAGCCCTGGTGATGGCCGGCGAGATCGTCACACGATTGGCTCAACGAAAAGGGATACGTATTCGTCCTATCGATAGCGAGCACAGCGCTATATGGCAGTGTTTGGTAGGGGAACGTGAAGAACTTGACGACAAGGAAAGCCGGGGCGCGAGCGGGTCGTGGCCGGGTGTGGAGAAGTTGGCGCTGACGGCGTCGGGCGGGCCGTTTCGCACGTGGGGTCGGGAGGCAACAGACGCGGCCACGCCTAAGCAGGCGCTCAACCACCCGACCTGGAACATGGGCGCGAAAGTGACAGTCGACTCGGCCAGCCTGATGAACAAGGGGCTGGAGGTGATCGAGGCCCACTGGCTCTTCGGAGTGCCATTTGACAAGATCGAGGTGGTCGTCCACCCGGAGAGTATTATCCACTCGATAGTGCGATTTGTCGACGGCTCGGCCAAGGCGCAACTCGGTATACCGGACATGCGTGTGCCGATTCAGTATGCGCTTACCCACCCTGACCGGCATTACAACCCGACGATGCCCCGCGCAGACTGGGCTGCTCTCGGAAC
>JBDSDS010000028.1:0-2751 GCA_039920445.1 Chloroflexia bacterium | reverse complement strand
GGTTGGGTAGGGACATCGAGGGACATCGTGAGCCTCCTTGTTTTCAGATGGTGTTGTGGTAGACTTCCATCTTACAACAAAGAGCTTGCGAGTCCCTTTACCCGTTATCATCTCCTTTCATTTTGTATAAAGTCGAACTTAGGGTCGAATGATAAAGGAGAGAGGGTATCCTTAAGATGACTACTAATCCCTAATCCCCGTTTAGTTTCCGCAGTCTGCGCCATACAGCCCACGCAGATACTGCTTGCCTCGCTGGAGGTTGAAGTCGAACTCCAACTGAGTCTTGCCTGCGTTGAAGCCACGGAGTGAGCGATTCACAGAGACTTCGAAGCTGCCGGAAGGGTACGTCTGGGAGAGAGCATCGTCGCCGTTGAGCACTATCCAGGCTGCCAGGCCGTTCATGTAGGCACGCGTCTCGGCCTCGATGCTGCACCCTGACCCAGCGCGCAGCGCTCCCGTCACAACATCGTATGCGTGGGTTGCCTCGTGGGCCAAGACGCTCGCCAGTGCTTCCATCGGGGCGTCGCGCTCTGATTCCGGCACGATAATCACGTAGGGACGCGACCTGCTGCGGGTGGTTATAAATGCCCCACCCACGCCTTCTTCATCTATCTCTGCGAACTCAACGTAGACGCGATTCTGAATGATCACGCTCGGCACCCACTTGAACTGTGGTGTGCGTCCGAGCGCCTGAATCGCAGGAAGCAGACTCTCCTCGACCAGGGCGGCTAGCCGGGGCGAATCACTCAGGTCTTCTTCGGCCCCCTCAAGCGCGGCGGGAAGGAGCACCCGGCTCATCGGGTTGAGGCCGGTCAGGCGGGCGTATTCTACTCCCAGCAACCCAAGTTGCACGTTGTTCGATGCAGAACGCTCTGGGTGCCACTCGAAGCGGTTGCGCTCGAAGTATTGCACAGTATACTGGTTGCCGTCGGCGGCGTTGGTCTCCACTATCTCCTCGGAGATGGGGTATCCATAGACCGCAAGGCCGCCATTACGCTGCCAGAAGGTGAGGAAAGCATTTGACAGGTTATGCCCTGTCTCTGAGAAGAAGTGAGAGGTAAGTGTCTTGCTGCCGAACGGAAGCCGCTCAAAGACGCGCCCCTGGTCCTCGGTCAAAATAGCGCCGAGGCGAGTGAGCAGCACCTGGCGGCGTGGGTCGCTTGAAATCTCCGGGTGCCACTCAAGGCGCACGCGTTCAAGGTACTGAACCATCAGCCCGTCTTCGTTCAATGCTTCGGTTATGGGAAGGCCCAGGACGTCAGTCGCGCCGTGCGTTT
Organism: Chloroflexia bacterium; assembly: GCA_039920445.1. Classification (GTDB taxonomy): domain Bacteria; phylum Chloroflexota; class Chloroflexia; order QHBQ01; family JADMIH01; genus JADMIH01. The sequence continues at coordinate 1,474 of JBDSDS010000028.1, read as the reverse complement.
CCCAGAACGAGAAGAACACTCCGCGCAAGAAGTGCCCCGTTTGTGCGAAGTAGCGGAACTTACCCTGCCCGACGGTTGGAGACGCAGGCACAGGGTAGTCTAAGGGGCCGAGGACCTTCTCAGCGAGGGGGACGGAGGCTTGGGGGCTGAGTAATGGCGCGGCACTCGCCTGGCTCCACGAGGTGGAGAAAGCGGCGACTAACGCCAGAACTGTGAGGAGGCCACGCTTACGGTATGTGCGTGGGCTGTTCGATAGACTGTTCGATGGATTGTACATAGGGGCCTATACTTTCGGGGTTCGAGACAATTGCTTACTTGATTATATAGCAAAGTGACTGTATTTCCTACCATGTTAGCGCTCTACCTGTGCTCGATTTCCTGCTTAGGGTAGTATAATACTCTCTGCTAAATCAACATACCGGAGGCAACAGGATGAACAAGATAGTACTGACAAATGCCCATCTCATAGACGGAACAGGCGCACAACCTAAAGAGAATGCCACTATCACTATAGAGAGCGGGCGAATCACTTCAGTAACCCAGCAACCTCCAGAAGAAATCCAAAATCCAAAGCTTGCCCTCGAACGAAGTGAAGGGTCCGAAACCCAAAATCAAATAGACCTGGAGGGTCGCACGCTCCTTCCGGGCCTAATCAACGCCCATGTGCATATGATGATGGACACCGGACCCGACCCGGTGAAGGGCCTCAAGCCTGAAGAGTTTGCGGCAATTGTGCTCAGGGGAGCCATACGCGGCGAGCAGATGTTGAAGGCAGGCATCACGGCTGCCCGCGACCTGGGCGGCTTTGAGTATGGCGAGCTTGCTTTGCGTGATGCGTTCGCGGCGAGCGAGATGCCTGGTCCCAGGCTGTTGTGCGCGGGCAAGTTGATTACCATGACGGGCGGGCACGGCTGGGATATTGGCTTTGAGGCCGATGGCCCTGACGAGGTGCGCCGCGCTGTTCGCCGGAATATCAAGCGCGGGGTCGACTGCATCAAGATGATGGCGACCGGGGGCGTGCTAACTCCGGGTGTCGAGCCTGGGGCTTCCCAGCTTTCTGAGGTGGAGATGAGGGCCGGGGTGGAAGAAGCACGCAACGTTGGCATACGCACCGCCAGCCACGCCCAGGGCACAGAAGGTATCAAGAATGCCATTCGGGCAGGCATCGACACGATAGAGCACGGCATCTTCCTCGACGAAGAGGCTATCGAGATGATGGTGCAGCGAGGGGTTGTATTCGTCCCGACGCTTGCCGCACCTTACCAGATAGTGGAAGCAGGGGAGGCTAAAGGCATACCTGCTTATGCTCTGGAGAAATCGCGCAGGGTGATCGATGCCCATCGCAGATCGTTCGAGTGGGCAGTTCGCTCAGGGGTGACAATCGCGGCAGGCAACGATGGCGGCACACCCTTCAACCCGGTGCATGACCTTGTGACTGAGCTTCGCCTGATGGTAGAGTCCGGGCTTGATCCGC
>JBDSDS010000027.1:0-3944 GCA_039920445.1 Chloroflexia bacterium | reverse complement strand
GAGCGTCATCAGAAAAACGCCCAGGGTGGGTAAAAACATTCATGAGGTAAGAAATCCATTCCGCGCACGTCGCCGGATTGCAAAAACCTTTGCCCGGCTATCTAATTTCGTGCTAAACTGCGCTGTGCCCCAGTCTAACATAAGCGTACCGTCCAGACAACCATCTTCACACGACGCCTGCGACCTGAGCGTAGTCATCGTAAGCTGGAACGTCGCCGGACTCCTCCGCGACTGCCTGGACGCGCTTTTCTCACCCGAAGTCTCAGCCGGACTGCGTATGGAAGTTATAGTAGTTGACAACGCTTCTTCGGACGATAGCGCCCAGGTTGCGGCGGCCTTTGAAAGTGTTCGCGTGGTTCGGAACTGCAGGAACATCGGTTATGGCAGCGCGAACAACATTGGGTTCAAGCTTGCGCGTGGGAACTATCTATTGGTACTGAACCCGGATACTGTAGCATTACCGGGAAGCCTTGAAGCGCTTGTCGCTTTCGCGGAGCGACACACGTCAGCAGGTATTGTAGCGCCCCGCCTGCTCAACCCTGACGGCTCGATACAACGCTCTGCCTTTCGGTTCCCAACTTTGATGATGGCATTCCTGGATCTATTTCCACTGTCCCGTGTTGTGCCAGGAAGACTTCGAAACTGGATAAGCCATTCTACTATCAACGGTCGGTATCCGGGCGAGCCAACCAAAACACAACCCTATCGAATTGACCACCCTCTGGGTGCAGCCATGTTACTGAGGCGAGAGGCGATTGAGAACGTAGGTGGCTTTGATGAACGGCTGTTCATGTACTCGGAGGAAGTAGACCTTGCCATGCGCTTAAGGCAGGTTGGCTGGGAGCGCTGGCAAGTACCAGCAGCCCGCGTTATTCATCTGGGGGGGCAAAGCACAAAGCAGATGCCCGATAGAATGCTGCGCGAGCTATGGCGTTCCCGGTTGTATATCTATGAGAAACACCATGACCCCGTTAGCGGCATTTTCCTGCACACGCTTATCATAACGGCGCAGGTCAAGGAGAGTATCGTTACGAGGTTGGGAGCCGCACTGGGCACGATGCCCATCAAGGAGGCTAATTTGAGGCTTAGACGGGCACGCTCTCTATTCCGGCTGGCCCTCGACATGAAACGATGACCGAACCTACTCTCCTCACGGTTGTCGCCCTCGCATGGCGCGAGTCGGATCACCTTGAAAAGTGCTTCAAGAGCCTGGCCTCACTACGAGCGCGAACGGGCGCGACGACACTTATCGTGCTCGATGATGACGCAGACACAGCCACACGTGAGATCGCACTTCGCGTTGCCGACCGGGTTATCGAATTACCCTTCACAAACTTCTCCAGGCAGCGAAACTACGGCCTGGACGCGGCCACAACAGAGTGGGTCTTCTTCATAGATGCTGATGAACGATGCACTTCAGATCTGTCCGACGAGATACAACGAGTGGTCTCAGAGGTCGAACACGCAGCATATCAGGTGCCGAGACGCAATATATTATTCGGTCGGGAGATCAAGCACACGGGTTGGTGGCCGGATTATCAGGTGCGCCTCTTGCGTCGTGCCTATTGCCGCTATGACGAATCAATCCGCGTACACGAGCGTCCTACAGTGAATGGCTCAACGGGTAGTCTCAATGCTCCACTCATACACTATAACTACAATAGCTGGCGGCAATTTGCGACCAAACAAAAGGCATATGCGAAGTTAGAAGCGCGGGCCCAGTGGGACGCAGGTCGGCGCGCCACAGCAAGAAGTCTAGTCGGCCAGCCCTTGCGTGAGTTAAAGCGTCGCATGATTGACTACCAGGGCTACAAGGACGGTCTGCTGGGACTGGCGTTATCCATTGCAATGTCAATCTATACCCTCGAAGTGCAAAGACAATTATTTCGGCTTCGGCGCAAGGGAACCGCGTGACAATAAGCCTTTCCACATATTTTACACATATTGACAGATGCCCCAGCTGGGTCTACCATGCCCTCGTCGGTTTCTCCAGGTAGCAGTCTCGTAACGAAAAGCGAGGTTAGTGGTGGAAGAAGCGGCCCAGGCGAAGTTAAGCAAACACGCAAGGCAGCGAGGAGCGCAAAGCAACATGTGCGAGCGCGACGTAGACCTCGTTCGCAGGTATGGCGTCCTCGAGCGCCGCACAGGCGTCCGGTTCTATTTCGTGCGCGAGCAGGAAGTAAGGCGCTACCGAACGGTCGAGCCGCGTTTAGCAAGACTTCACGGTATCGTGATGGTATTGTCGCAAGACAACACGGTGATCACGCTCTATCGTAACCGCGAGGCCCTGAAGGAAATAAGGCGCAAGTCCAAAATCCGGATAGGTTGGGCAGCGTAACCATAGTACCGCACCTCTGTGCAGGTATAACCAGTCACCTGGAACTGATTGAAAGGGGCTTACTGCAATAGTAAGCCCCTTTCTTCATGCATATTATTCAGTCCAAAGCAACAGGTCCTCGCCACCCTTCTTTCTTCCGCGCTACGAAACCCCAAACAAACCAAAAGAACGCGAAGATTTCGAGGGCAAAGGGTCCATATCCTAAGTAACCCAGGATCGGCATTTCAAAGACCTTGAGGAACCCAACAAAGGGTATTGTGTAGTACCATCGTGGAAATGCCCAGTAATTCCAGAACTCCCATAAGATGCCGCAGAGGTGTCCACTCAAGTATAAGGCAACTGGAGTCCGCCAGTCACCGCTCGCTATCGCGCCCAGGATGGACGGCGACCCACGTCTGTAGTTGATTGCGTCGAGAACGAAGAAGATAAAACCCCACACAAGCGGGAAGAAGTACGTCGGCCAAATCATCGGCAGCACGAAACTCACTACGCCAACCGCGATCATGACCGGAGTTACCCAGTCCGGTATCTCTAACTTGGGGCCCGACTTCAGGTTCTTGATAAAGTTGGTGCCTTTGATCCAGGCAGCCGTCTCCCATATTGCGGGGATTACGGTGCTGAAGAAGACCCACGAGATGAGGGCTGCCCACCAGTCGGGGATGTCGTAGGGGCGCTCGTAGTGCCAGTTCTGGACAACCTCGTTCACCCACTCGAAGCCCCACCACAGCGCGCCCGACAGTGGGAACATCGCCAGGAATACCCGTGGCTGGGTAACGAGAAGTGAAGAGCCATCACGCCGGAACACGAGGGCGTCAACAACAAGGATATACCCAAACCAAATAGCGGCAAACCAGTAATCAGAATAAGGGCGCACATGGTTGCCTGATCCATCTCGCGCAAAAATAAGGACGTGGCCGAGCAAAAGCAAGACCACGCCAAACCAGACTTGCCAACGAAGGGGTATAGTGGAGCGATTAGTTGTGGCAAGGCGCAATTCTGTTACTCGACAGTCTGCCTGGTCTTGGAGCGCGGGAACCTAACCCGCAGCCAACCGAATAGCGCAACAGCGAGCAGGGCCACGAAGGAGAAGACCATGAGCAATCCGGCGATGTTCAGCCCAGCCGGTGCACCATTATCAGTACTGTAAGTATGCAGAGACGTCATGCCGAGCAACTGAACCAGATAATTCACACCCATGAACGTGAATAGCACGATGACGAACCCAATCAGGGATAGCCATGCCATAGTGATCCCTCGCACCCCTCTCTGGACGCGCACGTGCAAATAGGCTGCGTAGGTAAGCCAGGTAATCAGCGCCCATGTCTCCTTCGGGTCCCAGCTCCATGCCTTCGTCCAGGCTTCCTGTGCCCATATTGCCCCAGTGATGAGCAGGAGGGTTTGCAGGGGGAATCCTACCGCCACCGCGCGGAACATAAACTCTTCTATGGCAGCCTCTGACGGCAAAGCGCTGGCGAACCTGGAGCGTATGTAGTGCTTCGCAACAAAAGTAAGTCCGGCCCCCGCCGCGACCGCGAACGCACTATAAGCCAGTATAGCTATAGATACGTGTATGATAAGCCAGTAGGAGCGAAGAGCCGGAACAAGC